>NZ_RQZB01000004.1:0-130485 GCF_003859975.1 Streptococcus sp. OH4692_COT-348 | reverse complement strand
CTTCGTCAGTCTTATCTACAACCTCAAAGCAGTGCTTTGAGCAACCTGCGGCTAGTTTCCTAGTTTGCTCTTTGATTTTCATTGAGTATAATCAGTCTAGACTTGTTTGCTATGAACTGAGAATTTGATAAGAATATCAAGATAAGAAAAAACAGCCGAGGGTAATCCTTTCAGCTGTTTTTGATGGGGAAAACTAAAGTGTAATGCTATTGCTTTTAGAGATTTTCATAAACAAGAGCAAGGAACCTACTGTCAGAACAGTGAGGATAGTTGACAAGGCTGCGGCAACACCGTAATTTCCTCTGAGAACCTCTGTATAAATAGCTACAGTCATTGTTCTTGTTTTGACATTGTAGAGGAGGATAGAAGTAGAGAGTTCTGAAATCATTGTAACCCAAGATAGGATAGCTCCAGAAATAATACCAGATAGCATCATTGGAGTTGTAACCTTGGCAAAGGTATTGAAACGGCTACTTCCTAAGCTTTCAGCAGCTTCTTCAATACTTGGTGCTATTTGTTGCAAGCTAGCAACAGATGAGCGAATAGTATAAGGTAATCTTCTGACAGATAGAGACATAATTAAGATGAAAGCAGTCCCTGTAATCATAAGAAATCCACTTCCAAATAGACCAGTATTGAAGGAAGAAATGAAGGCAATCCCTAGAACGGTTCCTGGTACAATATAAGGGACCATACTAAGGCTGTCAATTAAGTTTGTAAATAAATTCCGTTTTCTAACGGCTAGGTAGGAGATAAATATTGCGAATAGGACAACTAGAACTAAGGCAATCAAAGGGATACGAATGGTATTGAAAATAGCAGACCCCATACGATTGAAAGCTACCTTGTAACTGTTTAGAGAATAACCTTTGACAAATACCATACCTGATGTTTTTAGGAAAGAAGTATAAATCAAGTAGACTTGAGGTAGAACAGAGAACAAGATAATTCCGTAGACTGTTGCATAAATGGCAACCATTTTTCCTTTTGTGGTTTTTTTAGGCTCAATTGGATGGAGCGAATTCATACTGAAACTGTAGCGGTTTGAAATGTATTTTTGGATAAGGAAAATCGCCAAGGCAATGATAATCGCCATAACTGCTAAAGCAGATGCAAAAGCAGAATTTCCTCCAACCTCGCTAATAAATTGGGTATAAATCAGGACAGGGAAAGTCCGATATCCTTCACCAATTAACATAGGTGTTCCAAAGTCTGAGAATGCTCTCATAAATACAAGCAGGGCAGCCGCTAGTAAGGTTGGAACTAGAAGAGGTAAAACAACCGTTACGATACGCTTAAATCCGAAGGACCCCATGCTTTCAGCGGCTTCAAGTAGAGAATTGTCAATACTTTTCATTGTTCCGGCAACGTATAGAAATACCAGTGGGAATAGTTGCAGTGTAAAGACAAGTACAATTCCTTTGAATCCATAAATATCGATAGCTGGAAGATGAAGGGTATTTGTCAAGAATTTAGTGATGACCCCATTTCGTCCCAGCAAGAGAATCCAGGAGTAGGCTCCCACAAAAGGAGCTGACATGGAAGCAATGATAATTAATATTTGTAGAAATTTCTTTCCCTTGAAGTCATACATAGAGAAGAGATAAGCTAATAAGGTTCCTACGACTAAGGAAGTGACAGTGGCGGTAATGGAAACCTTGAAACTGTTGACGAGTGTCTCAGAATAGTAGGCTTTACTAAAGAAAGTGACAAAATTAGCTAGTGAGAATTGTCCTTCATGTATGAGTGCTTGCTTGAGCACGGTAACGATAGGATAAACGAGAAAGACAAGATAGGTAAGAAAGATGAAGAAAGAGGAGGCTGTCCAAATATTTAGTTTTTTACGTTCCATGGTTGACTCCTTTTATCAGGTTTTGGGAACCATCTGCAGAAAAAACGTTTAATTTTTTAGTATTGATTCGTAGACGAATACGATCGCCTTTTTGTAGATCTTCTTCAAAAGTTGATTCTTCGCTAACTTGAATTTTTGAGGCAAATCCTGTCTCGATGAAATATTCAGTATTTAGTCCAAGATAGACGCTATCGCTAATAGTTCCTTCAATATCTCCAGATTCATCTTTGATAAACTCTTCAGGACGAATGCTTACATGAATAGCTTGCTCCTCAGCCTGATCAAGAGCTGGCATTCGAAGGGCATAGCCATCTGAAAAGACTATATAAGCGCCGTCGCTCCGTTTTTCGAGATTGGCGGGGATAATATTTGTTCGTCCGATAAAGGTTGCTACAAACTCATTAGCTGGTTTATGATAGAGTTCTTTTGGTCGGCCGATTTGTTGGATAACTCCATCTTTCATAACAGCAATTTGGTCTGAAATCGCCATGGCTTCTTCTTGGTCGTGGGTCACATAAACAGTTGTAATTCCCACTTCGTGTTGGATTTCTCGAATGGCTTGACGCATATCCAAGCGAAGTTTGGCATCCAGATTACTAAGTGGCTCGTCCATGAGGAGAACACTTGGATTAACCGCTAAGGCACGTGCCAAGGCGACACGTTGTTGTTGTCCACCACTGAGTTTATCAGGCTTTCGGTCTGCATATTGAGCAATTTGCATGAGTTCAAGATACTTGTTGGTCTGTTGAATCAATTCTTCTTTTGGAACCTTCTTTTGCTTAAGACCAAAAGCAACATTGTCTCGGACAGTCAAATGTGGGAAAATAGCGTAGTTTTGGAAAACCATCCCGATATTGCGTTTGCTGGGTTCCATATTATTGATTTTTGTATCATCAAAGTAAAATTCTCCGCCTTCGATACTGTTGAAACCTGCAATCATGCGAAGAAGGGTCGTTTTCCCACACCCTGAAGGACCAAGGATGGTAAAGAGACTTCCTTTGGGAACTGTAATGTTTAAATTATCAATAACAGGGACATCGTGGTAGATTTTTTTGGCGTTAATAATTTTGATCTCACTCATAGTGAACCTCTTTTACTGTTTAGATTGGATATCTGTAAAAATGTCATTGTACTTTTTAAGAATAGTGGATTTATTTTTAATGACATAATCTGAATCTTCGGTAGCAATCTTGATTTCTGTCATAGCCTTCATATTTTTATTGGTTTTAGCATTTTTACGAATAGGTCTGATTGTAGTTTCAGTTCCTAGCTTATCTTGGATTTCTTGAGAAAGGATGAAATCGATAAATTTCTTAGCGTTTTCCATGTGTTTGGCGTTTTTGACGATGGCCGCGTTACCAGGTAAAAAGACGGTTCCTTCTTTTGGATAAATGACTTTTACATCAACTCCATCATTTAAGAGTTTTAAGGCAGGATCTTCATAGGTGAGTCCAACAGCCATTTCCCCATCAGCGACAGCTTTGTAAACATTTGAAGAGCTAGATGCAATTTTTCCATCTACTAGGGTAAATAGATTTTTCACATAGGTCCAAGCTTGTTCATTTTCGTATCCACCTTGGTCTACAAGCATGTTTGTTAGTTGTGCAAAGGCGCTAGAAGCATTACTTGGATCAGCAGTAGCGATTTTTCCTTTTAATTTAGGATTGAGTAAATCATTGTAACCTTCAATTTTAATATCTTTTGTAAGAGATGAATTGGCAATGATGACACTGACATCAAGTGTATAAGGCGTGTAGAATCCAGTTTTATTTTGATATTCAGGGATTATCTGGTCGTTTTCTTGGGAAATATAAGGTTCAAAAAGTTTTTCGTTAGAAGAGAAGAGGGCATAGGAGCCTCCGAAAATGACATCGGCTACTGGGGATTCTTTTTCGGCCTCAGCTTTTTTGAACAATTCACCCGTGCTGGCTTGTACTAAATCAACCTTAATACCATATTTTTCTTCGAAGGCAGGGATTGTCTCTTCGATAAGGTCTTCAGGGTTAGGCGAATAGATAACCAAAGCATTATCCGAATCTGTTTCAGTGTTAGTTTCCGCTTCTGTTGTTGAAGAACATCCTGATAAAGTAAGAAATATCCATCCACAAGAGAGAAAGAATAGTAGTTTTTTCATAAGAATCTCCTTTTTTACGAACATTTTCACTCCACAACTTGCTTAATATTTATAATTTGCAGAGTTCTATAGGATATAATAAAAACCTTAAAGAAATCTAAAACTGGGAATATGAGTCAAAGACGCTAGGGGGAAAAGATGGAAGAGACAAATAATCGATATAAGTTAATTTCAAGTGCTAGCTAATTTTTTATACTGCTAAATAAGTTGGATTTGCTATTCGAACTTTCTTACCATCCAAGCCCAAAAGAACATTTCTCGTCTTTCAAATTCCCTCAAAAATGGTATAATAGTAGCATCACAAAATTGGAGAGAGACCATGAGTTTTTACAATCATAAAGAAATTGAGCCTAAGTGGCAGGGCTACTGGGCAGAACATCATACCTTTAAGACAGGAACAGATGCATCAAAACCAAAGTTTTATGCGCTTGATATGTTCCCTTATCCATCTGGAGCGGGTCTGCACGTAGGACACCCAGAAGGCTATACAGCAACCGATATCCTCAGCCGTTACAAACGTGCGCAAGGCTACAATGTCCTTCACCCAATGGGTTGGGATGCTTTTGGTTTGCCTGCAGAGCAATACGCTATGGATACAGGTAATGACCCAGCAGAATTTACAGCGGAAAATATTGCCAACTTCAAACGACAAATCAATGCGCTTGGATTTTCTTATGACTGGGATCGTGAAGTCAATACAACAGATCCAAATTACTACAAATGGACGCAATGGATTTTCACTAAGCTTTACAAAAAAGGTTTGGCCTATGAAGCGGAAGTGCCAGTAAACTGGGTTGAGGAATTGGGAACTGCCATTGCCAATGAAGAAGTGCTTCCTGACGGAACTTCTGAGCGTGGAGGCTATCCAGTTGTCCGCAAACCAATGCGCCAATGGATGCTCAAAATCACGGCTTACGCAGAGCGCTTGCTTAATGACTTAGATGAACTAGATTGGCCAGAGTCTATCAAGGATATGCAACGCAACTGGATTGGTAAATCAACTGGTGCTAATGTAACCTTCAAGGTTAAGGGAACTGATAAGGAATTCACTGTCTTTACTACTCGTCCTGATACTCTTTTCGGTGCGACTTTCACTGTTTTGGCTCCTGAACATGAATTAGTAGACGCCATCACAAGTCCAGAGCAAGCAGAGGCAGTAGCAGACTATAAACACCAAGCTAGCCTTAAGTCTGACTTGGCTCGTACAGACCTTGCCAAAGAAAAAACTGGTGTTTGGACTGGTGCTTATGCCATCAACCCTGTCAATGGTAAGGAAATTCCAGTCTGGATTGCCGACTATGTTCTTGCTAGTTATGGTACAGGTGCAGTAATGGCTGTTCCTGCTCATGACCAACGTGACTGGGAATTTGCCAAACAGTTTGACCTTCCAATCGTAGAGGTGCTGGAAGGTGGAAATGTAGCAGAAGCTGCCTACACAGAAGATGGACTTCATGTCAATTCAGACTTCCTAGATGGACTCAACAAAGAAGACGCAATTGCTAAGATTGTGGCTTGGTTGGAAGAAAAAGGCTGTGGACAAGAGAAGGTTACCTACCGTCTCCGCGACTGGCTCTTTAGCCGTCAACGTTACTGGGGTGAGCCAATTCCAATCATTCATTGGGAAGATGGAACTTCAACAGCTGTTCCTGAAAATGAATTGCCACTTGTCTTGCCTGTAACCAAGGATATCCGTCCCTCAGGTACTGGTGAAAGTCCACTAGCTAATTTGACAGACTGGCTTGAAGTGACTCGTGAAGATGGTGTCAAGGGTCGTCGTGAAACCAACACCATGCCACAATGGGCAGGTTCAAGCTGGTACTACCTCCGCTATATTGACCCACACAATACTGAGAAATTGGCTGATGAGGATCTTCTTAAACAATGGTTGCCAGTAGATATCTACGTGGGTGGTGCAGAGCATGCTGTTCTTCACTTGCTCTACGCTCGTTTCTGGCACAAATTCCTCTATGACCTCGGTGTTGTTCCGACGAAAGAACCATTCCAAAAACTCTTTAACCAAGGAATGATTTTGGGAACAAGCTATCGTGACCACCGTGGGGCTCTTGTGGCAACTGACAAGGTTGAAAAACGTGACGGTTCTTTCTTCCATGTAGAAACGGGGGAAGAGTTGGAGCAAGCACCAGCCAAGATGTCTAAATCGCTCAAGAACGTTGTTAACCCAGACGACGTAGTGGAGCAATACGGTGCCGATACCCTTCGTGTCTATGAAATGTTCATGGGACCACTTGATGCTTCGATTGCTTGGTCAGAAGAAGGTCTGGAAGGAAGCCGTAAGTTCCTTGACCGTGTTTACCGTTTGATTACAAGCAAGGAAATTGTTGCAGAAAACAATGGCGCTCTCGACAAGGTTTACAACGAAACCGTTAAAGCTGTCACAGAGCAAATCGAATCTCTCAAATTCAACACAGCCATTGCCCAACTTATGGTCTTTGTCAACGCTGCCAACAAGGAAGACAAACTTTATGTAGACTACGCCAAAGGCTTCGTTCAGTTGATTGCACCATTTGCTCCTCACTTGGCAGAAGAGCTCTGGCAAACTGTTGCAGCAACAGGTGAGTCAATCTCTTACGTGGCTTGGCCAACATGGGACGAAAGCAAATTGGTTGAAGACGAAATCGAAATCGTTGTCCAAATCAAAGGAAAAGTTCGTGCCAAACTCATGGTTGCTAAAGATCTATCACGCGAAGAATTGCAAGAAATTGCTCTAGCGGATGAAAAAGTCAAAGCAGAAATTGATGGTAAGGAAATCGTAAAAGTAATTGCGGTACCGAATAAATTGGTTAATATTGTAACGAAGTAACCAATTTATTTGCTGATTTCCAACTTCAAACTGTTTGGGCTAAATGAACTCGCCAATATCGTTGTAAAATAAGAAATGAATCCTTCAGAGTAGAATCTGGAGGATTTTTTATTTGACAGGAAGTTTCTGTTTTGTTAATATGATTAACAAAGGAAAGAGAGATTATGGATAAAAAAGAATTTATTGCATTTAATAATCGTTTCAATAGATTTATTTTAGCGTTTGACCAGTTAAAAAAAAATCAACATAAAAGTGGTGTTGACAAATCCATTACTTTGAATGAGGTACATTTGATTGTTGTGATTGGGGAAAATCAGCCCTTAAATCTAGTAAAATTATCTGAATTATTAGAAGTTTCAAGAAGTGCAATAACTCAAAGTATTAGGAGATTGATTCAAAAAAATTTAGTTGTTTTTGATTTTGATCCGAATAATGGAAAAAATAAATATTTGAGATTATCTGAAAAAGGCATCGAAATTTTTAAAATCCATAAGGAGCAACAAGAATATATTGAAAAATCAATCTTTTCAGTTTTAAACAACTATAGCGAGGTGGAACTTAAAACAGTTGTGAAATTGATGGATGATATTGAAAAGGTGTGGGGAGAATTACCGTGGTAAAAGTCACGGTAAATTTCAAATATAATTGTTAAGTAAATTAACAAAAAGGAGAAGACATGACTGTAAACATAGAACTGATTTCACAAACAGATTTAGCGGATGAATCTTTTTATATTGCTATTAATGGTTTAGAACCAAGGGCAATGTATTGTGTAGAAATGTACCTGTCTGATTATTACTGTATAAATGCTCCCTTGCTTTTAGATCATGATGTTATATGGAAATCAACCGCAATTTTTTTATCTGATCAGGACGGTATGATTGATACCTCTCAGACAGCATCTATTTCGGGATCTTATAAAGGAGTTTCAGAAATGGGATTATTCTTTAATGCGAAACCGTTGAAGAATAGGAAAAGGAGATTACCGAGTTCTCTTGATAGAATTCCATTACGAGATTGTTTTGGTGTTGAAATTAAAATCAAGCTGGGGAAAGATGTGGTCGCGGAGCAAAGTTTCGTAAGGCGTTATATGAATCTAGGAGTAAGATATCAAGATATCTATGATAAGCATTTTCAAGGTCGATTATTTTATGATGAAAAGTTAAGAAGGGCGCCAGCCGTGATTATTGTTAGCGGTAGTGAGGGAAGAATTGAAAAAGCTCAGAATATTGCCCAACTTTTATCTTCAAGAGGTTATATTTGTCTTGCGATAGCTTATTTTGGTTTAGAGGGATTACCCCAAAATTTAGAACGAATTCCAATAGAATGTCTGGAGGAGGCGAAAGATTTTCTATATCATCATCCTCAAGTTGATAATACAAAAATAGGAATATATGGTCGTTCTAAAGGAGCAGAGCTTGTTCTGGCTGGACAAAGTATTTTGGAAGATGTGCAATGTTTGGTACTCAATTCCCCCTCAAATGTAATATTTGAGGGAATAAAGGGAAAACTCAACTCTCATTCATCTTCTTGGACATATTTGCAAAAGGAACTTCCGTATCAAAAATTTCAACTAGGAAATTATTTGTTAAACAAGTTTTTTGGAAAACATATTCCTGAAGATAGTAGGGCTCAGATTGATGTGAGTAAAATTTCCTCTCCTTTATTATTACTAGGAAGCGATGTTGATGAAATATGGAATGCATCATCCGCGATAGATGATATCATTTCACACTATAAAGGGGAATCCATTTTGTTTAAAAAATACCATGAAACAGGGCATATGTTGACGGTTGCTTATCAACCGAATCATCGTTATCGAAAAGATTGGCGCTTATTAATGAAAGAAAGTGTGGACTCATGGTTTGCCACGATAAATTATTTTGATACATATCTGAAAAATTTGTAGATAGTGCTGAACCGTACTATAATAGTCCCAACTAAGATAAAAACACAGTTCTAGTTGGTAGTCCAGTCTACAAAAGCAATTGTTCAAACAAGAGAAATTTGAACTCAAACAGTAAAAACGTAGAGAGAACTACAAGAGTTACTAGTGACTTTCTCTTTCATAAAATAGAACAGCTCTTCTCGGATAAAAAGAGCTGTTTTTTGCTTGTATTGAAAATTCTTTTCATCTATTATTTCCTAATAGATTTACTTGTCGTCAAAAATTTGGCTAATGGAAGTTTCAAATTCAGGACAATACTTACTTGCTTCAAATTCAATCATATCATATTCAGCAGTTTCATTTTGATAGAAGGGATTGTGTGTCATGATTTCTAGTTAATTTTTTATTGTTTGATTTGTCGAGAATAATACTACCGATTCTTGAATTTTTCGGCCAGATGCGATAAAACATCTCTTTTATAGCGCATATTTAAAAATATAATGTGTTCTTGTGAGTGTTTTTAAGCTTCATTTAGCAATTCGGTAGGAGAAAAATGGCTGTAGCCTTCTCTACTTTAACTTAACCCTAATCATCTCACCACTTAACTTCTCATTTTAACCACTTATCTCAAAAGTCGATTTTTCTTTCATACTTTTTGTTAAACTGATGAGGTAAAGAGGAGGAAATAAATATGATTTTACAAGCTAAACATTTGACTAAACGTTACGGCGATCATATGGCTGTTGACGATATTCAGTTAGAGTTTGAAAAAGGGAGTTTTAATGCTATTTTGGGTCCAAATGGTGCAGGAAAATCAACCACCATTTCCATGTTAATCGGTTTGAAAAAGCCTACAAAAGGTCAGATTCGATATGCGCCAAATACGAAAATCGGAGTTGTTTTTCAAGCTAGTGTACTGGATGAGATGTTGACGGTTAGAGAAAATCTTACGATTCGTGCTCAACAGTATAAGGAGATTGTAGCAAGTCGTGTGGATGATTTGATCCATCAACTGGGTTTGACTGCTTTCCAGAAGCAACTATATGGGACTTTGTCAGGTGGGCAAAAACGTAGGGTTGATATTGCGCGTGCTCTTCTTTCACAGCCAGATATTCTTTTCTTAGATGAACCAACGACAGGTCTAGATATTCAGACTCGCAAAGCCATTTGGGATTTACTGTCTCGACTACAAAAGGATGAAGGGATGACTATTATCTTAACGACTCATTATCTAGATGAAGCGGATGAAGCGGATCAAATTTATATCGTTGATCATGGGAAAGTGATTGCGCAAGGTTCTGCGACGGTTATTAAAAGTCAGTATGCATCTAATATTCTAAAAATTCGTTTTAAGGAAATGAAGGATTTAGAAAAGTTGCTACAGACTGAAATGACAGTAAAGGAAGAAAATGAGTTGGAATATCTTTTTTATCCAAGGACATTACTGGAAGCTATTGAATATTTGGCAAAAGTACGAGAAGAAATTGATTCTTTTGAGTTTCGTCCAGGTACCATGGATGATGCCTTTATTGCACTTACAGGAAGAGAGGTTCGCTAATGTTAGCTTTATTGAAACGGAATTTTATCTTATATTTTCGTAATCGTTCAGGAGTATTTTTCTCATTATTGGGGGCATTGATTTCCTTCCTCCTTTATATCATTTTTTTGCAGAAGAACTTGACGGATGCTTGGTCCCAACTCCCTGATAATACGAACCTTTTAAATAACTGGCTGATGGGTGGGACCTTGGCTGTAACTGGGATTACAACCAGTTTTACGGCTCTTACACAAATGGTACAGGATCGTGAAAATCAAGTGGATCAAGATCTCTTCTTGACAGATTTAGGTAGCTGGGGTTTACAGGTGTCCTATCTAATCAGTAGTATTGCCATCTCTTTTGTCATGCAGGTGTTTATGTTTGCTGTTATGGGGCTTTATTTTAAAGAGAGTCCAGTTATCAGTCATTTACCGGAAATTGCTTTGATTATGTTGTTAAGTAGTCTGCTTTCAAGTTTGATAAATATTCTCTTGATTTACCGTTTTCAATCTGTAGACAGCCTTGGCAAACTGGCAACTATAGTGGGAACTGCTTCTGGATTTTTAGTAGGAACTTATGTCCCTATTGGAGTATTACCTGATTTTGCACAGATTATCATGAAGTGTACCCCTGCAACTTATATTGCTTCTCTCTATAGACAAATTTTAATGAAAGAACCATTAGAGACTGCATTTACAGGAAATAGCAGATTGTTACAGGAATTTCAAGAAAAAATGGGAATCCAAATCAACTGGCAAGAACTATTGACAAAGGAAGAGACATACTTTATAGTGGTTATTATCAGTCTCGTCGCTATTCTTCTTTGGCTTTTATTTGTTAAAGTATTTAGCAAGAGAAAATAAAAGTACATTGGAGAGAAAATGAAGATTCGTTTTGAAATGAAGACAGAGTTTTCAGAAAAGGACCCACATATTGTAATTCAGGCAGCTCAGTTAACCGACCAAGCAAGGGAAGTCATGGAGTATTTAGAACAATTTTCAACGACCAATCAGGTGGTCATTCCTATTCGAACGGATGATCATCTGGTAATGGTGAAGATTGAGGATCTTATTCTAGCAGATATCGATAAGAACTTGTTAACCATTTATACGGTAGATGGGATTTATAAAACTAAGGAAACATTGATAAACTTTCAGAATCGGATTAATCGGCGTAACTTTATACAGATATCACGCCATTCAATTATAAACATTGACCATTTAGAGTCATTATCGGATAGCTTTTCAGGGAACATGATGGCTAAAATGACTCGGGGTATCAAATCTAGTGTGAGTCGGAAATACGTTAAGTCCTTAATGAATTATCTAGGTTTATAGGAGAAAATCATGAAACGATTAATTGATTATTTTGTATCGGGAATGCGTACGGCTTCCTTCTTTTATTTGAGTATGATGGTGTTGACTCAGTTTTATCCAGGTATTACCTATCCTGAACCAATGATAAAAAATATTCTAGCTCTGTTTTTAATGGGTGGAATTATGGGGGTATTGACTTTAATACTTGAAAAGCTAGAGTTTCTTGCTTTTAGTATACGTGTAGGAGTTCATTTATTAGTGACAGCTACTATTTTAGTATTGACCTCTCTATTTTTTGGTTGGGGTTCAGCCTTGTGGAGTCCCTTGCTTTGGTTCTTTTTCTTGTTAATTTATGGATTGATATGGTTGTATCAAATCTGGCAAACTCACAAACTCACCCAACGAATTAATCAAGCCTTAGAGGATAAAAGACAGAAAACGGGTCACTAATATAGTGTTGAGGATGAAGTTTGAAGACAGTGCCAGTTTCCAAAGAGAACAATTTGTGATATAGTATTTTCAGCGTAAAACAAGGAGAAGAAAAATGCCAGTAAACGAATATGGTCAGATGATTGGTGAGTCAATGGAAGGTTATACTCCAGGTGAATTGCCTTCTATTAATTTCTTAGAAGGGCGTTATGCTCGAATAGAAGCTCTTTCAGTGGAGAAGCATGCGGAGGATTTATTAGCTGTTTATGGCCCTGATACGCCTCGGGAGATGTGGACCTACCTCTTTCAGGAACCAGTGGCAGATATGGAGGAGCTGGTTACCCTTTTAAATCAGATGTTAGCTCGTAAGGATCGTTTTTACTATGCAATCATAGACAAGGCAACTGGTAAGGCTTTGGGAACATTTTCTCTCATGCGAATTGATCAGAATAACCGAGTGATAGAAGTGGGGGCGGTCACTTTTTCTCCAGAGCTCAGGGGGACACGGATAGGGACAGAAGCCCAGTATCTCTTGGCTTGCTATGTCTTTGAGGAGCTTAACTATCGTCGCTATGAGTGGAAATGCGATGCTCTTAACCTGCCATCCAGACGAGCTGCGGAGCGTTTGGGATTTGTCTATGAAGGAACCTTCCGCCAGGCAGTCGTTTATAAGGGGCGTACAAGAGATACGGATTGGTTGTCTATGATTGATAAGGAAAGGACTGGCCCAAAGTCAAAGATCGTTTGGAAACATGGTTGCGTCCTGAAAACTTTGATAAAAATGGATAGCAATACAAGAGCTTGAGAGAGCTTTAAGAGGTGTTGAGATGATTACTATTAAAAAGCAAGAAATTGTCAAGCTAGAGGATGTTTTGCATCTCTATCAGGCAGTCGGTTGGACAAATTATACCCATCAACCAGAGATGCTGGAGCAGGCCTTATCTCATTCATTAGTGATTTATCTGGCGCTTGATGGCGATGCTGTGGTGGGCTTGATTCGTTTGGTTGGAGATGGATTCTCATCAGTATTGGTTCAGGATTTAATCGTTTTACCTAGCTATCAGCGCCAAGGAATTGGTAGTGCCTTGATGAAAGAGGCTTTAGAGGATTACAAAGATGCTTATCAAGTCCAGCTGGTGACAGAAGAGACAGAAAGAACCTTTGGCTTCTATCGTTCTATGGGCTTTGAAATCTTATCCACCTATAATTGTATAGGGATGACTTGGACGAATCGAGAAAAATAACAAAACTTGTTTTTTCTTAAGCAAAGTTTAAGGATGGTCTAGTATTATATAGTCATTAAATAAAGACCTCCTAACTTTATTTAATGAAATCCTAAAACTTTTTTTCATCATAATCTCCTAATGAAGTCACCCAATCAGGTGACTTTTTTGTGGGTAGGTGATGGTGATAGAATTTTTTTGTAAAATAGTAAAATATGAGAAAAGTTAAGCTAGTTTTAAGCTTCGTCATGTATCATATAGTTATTAAATAAAGACCTCCTAACTTTATTTAATAAAATCCTAAACTTTTCTTTTTCATAATAATCTCCCTTAACTCCACCCAATCAGGTGGAGTTTTTTGGCTCTATTTCAGGCTTTTGGGGACTATTCTAAAAATCATTTTTCGATATTTTCGGATTTTGGTCGGGGAATTGGCGGGGATCTTTTTAGCGAATATGACTAAGAAATAGGTTTGTTGTTACTTCAACCTCAAATTGATTGCAAGCGTTTGTGAATTGAAGGGTTAGAACTACTTTAATAATGTTCTTGGTTGTCGAGGAGTGAGTCATCATATTGTTGTACATCGGTTAAAACTTGAGAAGCTGAGAATGTAAACCTTTGACAAAATTCGTGAACTGTGGGATAATAAAAAGGAATTGAGTACTAGTTCTATATCATAGGCTAGAAAAGACCCCAAGCTCACGACCAAATAAGCTTGGGGTCTTTTTTGACACTATTTGTCCTTGTTTAGCCATTTATCGACTAGCCGAAGAACGACACCGACCACAATTGGTCCGATGATAGTTTTGAGTACTAATTCCATCATGGGCTATCTCACCTCCTTTCGTAGGCGGTGTAGCAGTGCCGTAGAATATTATACCACATAAGTGCTAAACTCGGGAGTCACCTAATCAGGTGGCTTTTTTGTTTGTGGCTTGGTTTTTTGATATAATAGAGCCATGAGTAGAATTTTAGATAATGAGATAATGGGGGATGAGGAGTTAGTAGAACGCACGCTCCGTCCTCAGTACTTACGTGAATATATTGGGCAGGACAAGGTCAAGGACCAGCTCCAAATCTTTATCGAGGCTGCCAAAATGCGGGATGAAGCGCTGGATCATGTGCTCTTATTCGGGCCTCCAGGTTTGGGAAAAACGACCATGGCTTTTGTTATTGCCAATGAACTGGGTGTCAATCTCAAGCAAACTTCTGGTCCAGTCATTGAAAAAGCCGGAGATCTGGTAGCGATTTTGAATGACTTAGAGCCTGGTGATGTCCTTTTTATTGATGAGATTCATCGCTTGCCCATGTCGGTGGAGGAGGTGCTTTATAGTGCCATGGAGGACTTCTACATTGATATCATGATTGGAGCTGGTGAAGGTAGTCGCAGTGTTCATTTGGAGTTACCACCTTTTACATTGATTGGTGCGACGACTCGGGCTGGTATGCTCTCAAATCCGCTACGGGCACGTTTTGGAATTACAGGTCATATGGAGTATTATGCTCATGCTGATTTGACGGAAATTGTTGAGAGGACGGCAGATATTTTTGAGATGGAAATTACTCATGAGGCAGCATCTGAGTTGGCTCTACGTAGCCGTGGAACCCCTCGTATTGCCAATCGTCTCCTCAAGCGCGTGCGCGATTTTGCCCAGATAATGGGGAATGGGACTATTGATGATCTTATTACCGATAAGGCTTTGACCATGCTGGATGTTGACCATGAAGGTCTGGACTATGTGGATCAAAAAATCCTTCGCACCATGATTGAGATGTACGGCGGTGGTCCTGTCGGCTTAGGAACTCTTTCTGTCAATATCGCAGAAGAGCGCGAGACTGTCGAAGACATGTATGAACCTTACTTAATCCAAAAAGGTTTTATCATGCGGACGCGGTCTGGACGGGTGGCAACAGCTAAGGCATATGAGCATTTAGGTTATGAATACAGTGAAAAATAAGCAAGAAATACTAAACGCTTTTAGAGAAAATCTGGATATGATGGCTATTCTGACGATTATCCGAAACCTTGGTCTGAAAGACTCGTGGTTGGCAGCAGGTTCTGTCAGAAATTTCATCTGGAATCTCTTGTCAGACAAATCACCTTTTGACTGTGAAACAGATGTGGATGTCATTTTCTTTGATCCAGATATTTCTTATGAGGAAACCTTGTCCCTAGAGAAAAAGCTACGAGAGGACTTTCCTCAGTATCAATGGGAGTTGAAAAATCAGGTCTATATGCATCAACATAGCTCTCATACTGCTCCTTATACTAGTTCCCGTGATGCTATGAGTAAGTATCCAGAACGATGTACAGCTGTTGGACTACACTTGAATGAAGAATCCACTTTGGAACTCTTTGCACCTTATGGTTTGGAGGACATTTTGAATTTTCAAGTTCGACCAACTCCTCATTTTTTAGGGAATGAAGACCGAATGGAACTTTACCAAATACGTCTATCCAAGAAAAATTGGCAGGAGAAATGGAAAAATTTGATTTTTAAAAATACTTAAGGAAACTTTAAGCTAGGAAGTGTATACTAAGTTCATAAGTTAAGAAGACCTTAACTTAAACTCCTAAAACTTTTTCATAATAATCTCCCTATAAAAATAGAGTCGCCAAATCAGGCGGCTTATTTTTTTGGGAAATGGGATTTGTGCCTGAGAATAAATAGCTTAGTGATAGAAGAAAATAGGGAAATATGGTATAATGAAATGATAGATTTTTGAATAGGAATAAGATCATGTTTGGATTTTTTAAGAAAGATAAGGCTGTGGAGGTAGAGGTTCCGACACAGGTTCCTGCTCATATCGGCATCATCATGGATGGCAATGGCCGTTGGGCTAAAAAACGTATGCAACCGCGAGTCTTTGGACACAAGGCGGGCATGGAAGCATTGCAAACTGTGACCAAGGCAGCCAACAAACGGGGCGTCAAGGTGATTACAGTTTATGCTTTTTCTACGGAAAATTGGACCCGTCCAGATCAGGAAGTCAAGTTTATCATGAACTTGCCAGTAGAGTTTTATGATAATTATGTCCCGGAATTGCATGCGAATAATGTTAAGATTCAAATGATTGGGGAAACGGACCGCCTGCCTAAGCAAACCTTTGAAGCTCTGACCAAGGCTGAGGAATTGACTAAGAACAACACAGGTTTGATTCTTAATTTTGCCCTCAACTATGGTGGACGTGCTGAGATTACACAGGCTCTTAAGTTGATTTCTCAGGATGTGTTAGATGCCAAAATCAACCCAGGTGACATCACAGAGGAATTGATTGGTAATTATCTTTTTACCCAGCATTTGCCTAAGGAGTTACGAGATCCAGACTTGATTATCCGTACTAGTGGAGAATTGCGTTTGAGCAATTTCCTTCCATGGCAGGGAGCCTATAGTGAGCTCTATTTTACGGACACCTTGTGGCCTGATTTTGACGAGGTAGCCTTGCAGGAAGCCATTCTTGCCTACAATCGTCGCCATCGCCGATTTGGAGGAGTTTAGGAGGTAATATGACACAGGATTTACAGAAAAGAACCTTGTTTGCGGGGATTGCCCTGGCTATTTTCCTACCGATTTTAATGATTGGGGGCCTCTTGCTTCAGATAGCAATTGGAATCATAGCCATGCTTGCCATGCATGAACTTTTGAAGATGAGAGGTCTAGAGACTATGACGATGGAGGGCCTCTTGACCCTCTTTGCAACCTTTGCCTTGACCATTCCCTTGGAGAATTATCTGACTTTTTTACCAGTTGATGGGAATGTGGTTGCCTATAGTGTTCTGATTTCAATCATGTTAGGAACGACTGTATTTAGCAAGTCTTATACGATTGAGGATGCTGTTTTCCCGCTTGCTATGAGTTTCTACGTGGGCTTTGGATTTAATGCTTTACTAGATGCTCGTGTTGCAGGTTTAGATAAGGCTCTCTTGGCCTTGTGTATCGTCTGGGCTACAGACAGTGGTGCCTATCTTGTTGGGATGAACTATGGTAAACGAAAACTAGCTCCGACAGTTTCTCCAAATAAAACCTTTGAGGGTGCCTTGGGTGGTATTTTAGGTGCTATTTTAGTAACCATCATCTTTATGATGTTTGACAGTACAGTTGCTCTTCCGTATGGAATTTACAAGATGTCAGTCTTTGCTATTTTCTTTAGCATTGCTGGACAATTTGGTGATTTACTAGAAAGTTCGATCAAGCGTCACTTTGGTGTCAAGGATTCTGGGAAATTTATCCCTGGACATGGTGGTGTTTTGGATCGTTTCGATAGTATGTTGCTTGTATTTCCAATCATGCACTTATTTGGACTCTTTTAATCAAAAGACGGAGGAAATACTATGCTCGGAATTTTAACCTTTATTCTGGTTTTCGGGATTATTGTGGTGGTGCACGAGTTTGGGCACTTCTACTTTGCCAAGAAATCAGGGATTCTAGTGCGTGAATTTGCCATTGGTATGGGACCCAAAATCTTTGCTCACATTGGCAAGGATGGAACGGCTTATACCATTCGAATCTTGCCTCTGGGTGGCTACGTTCGTATGGCCGGTTGGGGTGATGATACAACTGAAATCAAGACAGGAACTCCTGTCAGTTTGACCCTTACTGATGATGGTAAAGTTAAACGCATCAATCTCTCAGGTAAAAAATTGGATCAAACAGCTCTTCCTATGCAGGTGACCCAGTTTGATTTTGAAGATAAACTTTTCATCAAGGGCTTGGTTCTGGAAGAAGAAAAAACATTTGCAGTAGATCACGATGCAACGGTTGTGGAAGCAGATGGTACTGAGGTTCGGATTGCACCTTTAGATGTTCAATATCAAAATGCGACTATCTGGGGGAAACTAATTACCAACTTTGCAGGCCCTATGAACAACTTTATCTTAGGTGTCGTTGTTTTTTGGATTTTAATCTTTATGCAGGGTGGTGTCAGAGATGTTGATACCAACCAGTTCCATGTCATGCCCCAAGGGGCCTTGGCTAAGGTGGGAGTACCAGAAACGGCACAGATTACCAAGATTGGTTCACATGAGGTTAGTAACTGGGAAAGTTTGATTCAGGCTGTGGAATCAGAAACCAAAGATAAGACGGCCCCAACTTTGGATGTGACTATTTCTGAAAAGGGGAGTGACAAACAAGTCACTGTTACTCCAGAAGAAAGTCAAGGTCGTTACCTTCTAGGTGTTCAACCGGGGATTAAGTCAGATTTTGTATCTATGTTTGTAGGTGGTTTTACAACTGCTGCTGACTCGGCCCTCCGAATTTTATCAGCTCTGAAAAATCTGATTTTCCAACCGGATTTGAACAAGCTAGGTGGACCTGTTGCCATCTTTAAGGCAAGTAGTGATGCTGCTAAAAATGGAATTGAGAATGTCTTGTACTTCTTGGCAATGATTTCCATCAATATTGGGATTTTTAATCTTATTCCGATTCCAGCCCTGGATGGTGGTAAGATTGTGCTCAATATCCTGGAAGCCATCCGCCGCAAACCATTGAAACAAGAAATTGAAACTTATGTCACCTTGGCTGGAGTAGTCATCATGGTTGTCTTGATGATTGCTGTGACCTGGAATGACATTATGCGACTCTTTTTTAGATAATCGAGGAATATTATGAAACAAAGTAAAATGCTTATCCCAACGCTTCGCGAAATGCCAAGCGATGCTCAAGTTATCAGCCATGCTCTTATGTTGCGAGCTGGTTATGTTCGCCAAGTCTCAGCAGGTGTGTATTCTTACCTACCACTTGCCAATCGTGTGATTGAAAAAGCTAAAAATATCATGCGTCAAGAATTTGATAAGATTGGTGCAGTTGAGATGTTGGCTCCTGCCCTTCTTAGTGCAGAATTGTGGCGCGAATCAGGTCGTTACGAAACTTATGGTGAAGACCTTTACAAACTAAAAAACCGCGAAAAATCAGACTTTATCTTGGGTCCGACTCACGAAGAAACGTTCACAGCAATTGTCCGTGATTCTGTCAAGTCATACAAGCAGTTACCACTGAACTTGTATCAAATCCAACCTAAGTACCGTGATGAAAAACGTCCACGTAATGGACTTCTTCGTACGCGTGAATTTATCATGAAAGACGGCTATAGCTTCCACGCTAACTACGATAGCTTGGATGTAACCTATGATGAGTACAAGGCAGCTTACGAGCGTATCTTTACTCGTAGTGGCTTGGACTTCAAAGCCATTATTGGTGACGGTGGAGCTATGGGTGGTAAGGATAGCCAAGAATTTATGGCCATCACACCTGCTCGTACAGACCTTGACCGTTGGGTAGTGTTAGATAAGTCTGTCGCGTCGTTTGATGAAATCCCTGCAGAAGTGCAAGAAGAAATCAAGGCAGAATTGCTTAAATGGATGGTTTCTGGTGAAGATACTATTGCCTACTCAAGTGAGTCAAGCTATGCAGCTAACTTGGAAATGGCAACTAACGCCTACAAACCAAGCAACCGTGTTGTGACTGAAGATCAAGTAGCTCGTGTGGAAACACCAGGTGTCAAATCGATTGATGAAGTTGCTACTTTCTTGAATGTCTCTGAAGAGCAAACAATCAAGACCTTGGTTTATATCGCAGACGAGGAGCCAATTGTTGCCCTACTCGTTGGCAATGACCAGCTCAATGAAGTCAAATTGAAAAACTACCTTGGAGCAGATTTCTTGGAACCTGCAACTGAGGCAGAAGTGAAAGAATTGTTGGGAGCGGACTTTGGATCTCTTGGCCCAGTTAATCTTCCAGAAAATGTCAAGATTATCGCAGACCGCAAGGTGCAAGATAGTCGCAATGCTGTTGTAGGTGCTAACGAAGATGGTTACCACTTGACTGGTGTCAACCCAGGTCGTGATTTCACTGCTGAGTATGTCGATATCCGTGAAGTGCGTGAGGGAGAAATCTCTCCAGATGGACAAGGCGTTCTCAACTTTGCCCGTGGTATCGAAATTGGTCACATCTTCAAGCTCGGTACTCGTTACTCAGCAAGTATGGGAGCAGATGTTCTGGATGAAAATGGTCGTGCTGTGCCAATCATCATGGGTTCATATGGTATCGGTGTCAGCCGTCTCCTTTCAGCAGTGATGGAGCAACACGCTCGCCTCTTTGTTAATAAAACGCCAAAAGGTGAATACCGTTATGCTTGGGGAATCAATTTCCCTAAAGAGTTGGCACCATTTGATGTGCACTTGATTACTGTCAATGTCAAGGATGAAGAAGCACAAGCCTTGACAGAAAAACTTGAAGCAAGCTTGATGGGAGCTGGTTACGAAGTCTTGACAGACGACCGTAATGAACGTGTCGGAGTCAAATTCAGCGATAGTGACTTGATTGGATTGCCAATCCGTATTACTGTTGGGAAGAAAGCAGCCGATGGCATCGTAGAAGTGAAGATTAAAGCGACTGGTGATACCATCGAAGTTCATGCAGATAACTTACTTGAAACGCTTGAAATCCTCAGTAAGAAATAAAAACTATAATCAGAAGAAAAACAAGGAAAAAATGTAACTAGTTTTTACCTTGTTTTTTCTGTATAATGGGAAAAATGAGTAGATAAAGAGGTAAATGTATGCTAAGATTTCCAAAGGATTTTGTCTGGGGATCCTCTACTTCTGGACCACAGACAGAAGGACGTGTAGCTGGTGACGGTAAAGGAGATAATCTCTGGGATTATTGGTACCAAGTGGAGCCAAATCGCTACTATAATGGAATTGGTCCAGATAAGACATCGACCTTTTATGAAAACTGGGAACAGGATATTGAGCTACTGTTAGAAACTGGTCACACGGCCTTTCGGACTTCTATTCAATGGTCACGGATTTTTCCACAAGGGCGTGGGGAGGTCAATCCTCAGGGTGTAGACTTTTACCGTAAGGTTTTTGAAGCTATTAAGGCTAAAGGGATTCGTCTTTTAGTCAATCTCTATCATTTTGATCTTCCTTTTGCCCTTCAAGAAGATGGTGACGGTTGGGAAAATAAGGCGACTGTCTCAGCCTATGAAGACTATGCTCGTTTTTGTTTTGAGACTTATGGAGATTTAGTAGATCAGTGGATTACCTTTAACGAACCAATCGTTCCTGTAGAATTTGGCTATTTTTATGATGCTCATTATCCACATAAGGTGGATGCAGAGGCAGCCGTTAAAGTAGCCTATCATACACAATTGGCTAGCAGTCGGGCAGTCAAGGCATGTCATGAACTCTTGCCTAATTCCAAGATCGGGATTGTCCTCAACTTGACACCGGCTTATCCACGTAGCCAGCATCCTGCTGATGTCAAGGCTGCTCGTATTGCGGACCTTTTTCAGGCCCAATCTTTCTTAGATCCGTCTGTTTTGGGGACTTATCCACAGGAATTGGTAGAAATCTTGTATGAACACGGCCTCTTACCTGATACTACGGAGGAAGAGTTGGAACTCATTCGTGATAATACGGTGGACTTCCTCGGTGTCAACTACTATCAACCTTTGCGTATTATGGCGCCTCGATTTGCTAAGAATCCAGAGAGTCCTCTTTTGCCAGAACATTTTTACGAGCCTTATGTTATGCCTGGACGTAAAATCAATCCTCACCGTGGCTGGGAGATTTATGAGCAAGGGATTTATGACATTGCCCAAAATATCAAGAAAAATTATGGCAATATTGAGTGGATGTTGACAGAGAATGGTATGGGTGTTGAGGGGGAAGAAAAATTCCGTCAAGATGGAATGATTCAAGATGATTATCGTATTGACTTTGTAAAAGGTCATCTTCGTGAACTTCACCGTGCCATTGAAGATGGAGCCAATTGTAAGGGCTACTTGATTTGGACCTTTATCGATTGTTGGTCATGGCTCAATAGCTATAAAAATCGCTATGGTTTGGTTGAATTAGACTTGGGAACGCAAGAACGTCGTCTGAAAAAATCAGGGCACTGGTTCAAGGAATTAAGCGACAATAATGGATTTTAAAAAAGACTCTGACTGATTATCCTAATTGGTCAGAGTCTTTTGCTTACAGGAGTGTAATTTGAACTATACCAATTTTTACTCTTGACAAGTGAAAGAAACAAGTATATACTGTTTTTGCTGATTCTATAAAAGAGGAATTAGACTATACCAATTTTAAGGAGAAAGCACAGCTGGTCTGTGTCGTATATACTATGTGTGGAATTGTTGGTGTTGTTGGAAACACAAATGCAACTGATATTTTGATTCAAGGGCTTGAAAAGCTCGAATACCGTGGCTATGATTCTGCGGGAATTTTTGTCCTAGGTGGTGCTGAAAACCACCTAGTAAAGGCTGTAGGCCGTATCGCAGAATTGTCTGCCAAGACAGCTGGTGTTGAGGGAACAACTGGGATTGGACATACTCGTTGGGCGACTCACGGAAAACCAACGGAAGACAATGCTCATCCACATCGCTCTGAGACAGAACGTTTTGTTTTGGTGCACAATGGGGTGATTGAGAACTACCTTGAAATCAAGGAAGAATACCTTGCTGGGCACCACTTCAAGGGGCAAACAGATACGGAAATCGCCGTTCACTTGATTGGAAAATTTGCGGAAGAAGATGGCTTGTCAGTTCTTGAAGCCTTCAAAAAAGCTCTTCACATCATTCGTGGTTCTTATGCCTTTGCCTTGGTTGACTCACAAGATCCTGAAGTCATCTACGTAGCTAAAAATAAATCACCACTTTTGATTGGTCTTGGGGAAGGATATAACATGGTCTGCTCAGATGCTATGGCTATGATTCGTGAGACCAACCAATACATGGAAATTCATGACCAAGAGTTGGTAATCGTCAAGGCTGATAGCGTGGAAGTTCAAGACTATGATGGTAACAGTCGTGAACGTGCTAGCTATACTGCTGAACTTGACTTGTCAGATATCGGTAAGGGAACTTATCCTTACTACATGCTCAAGGAAATCGATGAGCAACCAACGGTTATGCGTAAACTCATCCAAGCCTACACAGATGAGGCTGGTCAAGTTGTCGTAGACCCAGCTATCATCCAGGCTGTTCAAGACGCAGACCGTATCTACATCCTTGCAGCTGGAACATCTTACCACGCAGGATTTGCTTCTAAGAAAATGTTGGAAGAATTGACAGATACACCAGTTGAACTTGGAATCTCATCTGAGTGGGGCTACGGTATGCCACTTCTCAGCAAGAAACCACTCTTCATCTTTATCAGCCAATCTGGTGAAACAGCGGATAGTCGTCAAGTTTTGGTCAAGGCTAATGAAATGGGAATCCCAAGCTTGACAGTGACAAATGTTCCAGGCTCAACTCTTTCTCGTGAAGCTAACCATACCATGCTTCTTCATGCAGGTCCTGAAATTGCCGTGGCGTCAACTAAAGCCTATACAGCGCAAATTGCAGCCCTTGCCTTCCTTGCAAAAGCAGTCGGAGAAGCAAATGGCAATGCCAAAGCGCAAGCATTTGATTTAGTTCATGAGTTGTCAATCGTAGCTCAGTCTATCGAATCAACTCTTTCAGAGAAAGAAACCATTGAAGCTAAGGTTCGTGAGCTTCTTGAAACAACTCGCAACGCCTTTTATATTGGGCGTGGTCAAGATTACTACGTAGCTATGGAAGCAAGCCTTAAACTCAAAGAGATTTCTTACATCCAGTGTGAAGGCTTTGCGGCAGGAGAACTCAAGCACGGAACTATTGCCTTGATTGAAGAAGGAACGCCTGTCTTGGCTCTCTTGTCAGATCCAGTCCTTGCTAACCATACTCGCGGAAATATCCAAGAAGTGGTAGCCCGTGGTGCCAAAGTCCTCACTATCGCAGAAGAAAATGTTGCTAAAGAGACAGATGATATCGTTCTTACGACTGTACACCCTTACCTCTCGCCAATTTCAATGGTCGTACCAACACAATTGGTCGCTTACTTTGCAACACTCCACCGTGGCCTTGATGTGGACAAACCACGTAATCTTGCTAAATCAGTAACGGTAGAATAAGCTAAAAAAGTCTAGTTATCTAGGCTTTTTCTTGTGAGCAAATCGGTTGCTTGTACTCAAGATTAGTGTTAGAATAATTTTTCAAAATGAAGGACCGGAATAGACAAGGAGAATCACTGTGGTAGAATTGGGAATTTCAACATTTGGAGAAACAACGGAGCTTGAAGGGACTGGGCAAACTTACAGTCATGCTGAACGTATTAGCCAGTTGGTGGCAGAGATTGAACTGGCTGACAAGATTGGTTTGGATGTGTATGGGATTGGTGAGCACCATCGAGCGGATTTTGCGGTATCAGCCCCAGAGATTATCTTGGCAGCTGGGGCAGTCAATACCAAGAAAATTCGTTTGACCAGTGCGGTCAGCATTCTCTCAAGTATGGATCCGATTCGTTTGTTCCAACAATATGCCACTATCGATGCTTTGTCAAATGGACGTGCGGAGATTATGGTTGGAAGGGGTTCTTTCACGGAATCTTTTCCCTTGTTTGGATATGATTTGAAAGACTACGAAGCCCTTTTTGATGAGAAATTAGACTTGCTTCAGTTAGTCAATGAAAAGACCAAGCTAGACTGGCAAGGTCGATTGACCCAAACGATCTCTGGCAAAGAAGTTTATCCTCGTCCGGTTCAGGACAAATTGCCCTTGTGGATAGCGACAGGTGGTCGTGTTGAATCAACAGTGAAGATTGCTCAGGCAGGCCTACCGATTGTCTATGCCATTATTGGTGGCAATCCGCGTTATTTTAAAAAGTTGATTCAGGCTTATCGTGAGATTGGGAGCGAAGCAGGTTATGCCAGTCAGGAACTAAAGGTTGGGGCCCATTCTTGGGGTTGGATTGCTGAAGATGGCGAGCAGGCTGTGAAAGATTATTTCCATCCGACCAAGCAAGTGGTGGATGCTATTTCCAAAGACCGTTCGCACTGGCAGGAATTGCGTTATGAGCAATATTTGGAGCAAGTTAGGCCAAATGGTGCCATGTTTGTGGGCAATCCAGATCAGGTGGCCGAAAAAATGATTCGCATGATTGAAGACTTAGGTTTGGACCGCTTCATGCTCCATCTACCACTTGGCTCCATGCCTCATGATCAAGTTCTAAGAGCTATTGAACTCTTCGGTACGCAAGTGGCTCCAAAAGTACGGGCTTATTTTGCCATGAAAGAGGCTTAATAAAAATCCTAATCAGGCTTATTAGGAAAATAAATATTAAAACTCAATCCCCCGAGCATTAAGGCTTGGGGGATTGTTCTATAGGAGGGCTAGTTTAGTTCTCTTTTTTGTTTTTTAGTAAGAACCCGAGACCTAGAAGTGCAAGGAGACTAATTCCTGCAAACAGGAGTTTGTGATCATTTTTGGTTCCTGTATTTGGTAGTTCAGCTTGTGAATTAGCTGTAGCTTGGTTAGGTTTATTTTCTGCATCAGCTACTTTTGTATCTGGTTTTGCAGAATCAGGTTTAGTTTGTGGAGCTGGAGTTTGCTGTTCCGGTTTGACTACTCGGTTTGACATATTGTCTTGGCTGTTATTTTGCCCTTGTTCTTGTTTTAAGCTAGAAAGGTCAAATTCTGATTTTTCTTCCACAGCTGGGGCAACGATGGCACCGCCTTGAGAGACTCGAAGAACAGTAGCTGTAAGGGCGTTTAATTTTAAGCCTTTTTCAGTCCATTCAAGTCCTTTCGGGTTGGCAATTCCGACTGGTCCTGCTTGGTTTTCATCTGCCAAAACTTCAGCATTTCTGAGGTGGGCAAAGGCAGTTCCCAAATTAAATTCGCGGGCTTTTTCATCCGCATTGACAAAGACTGCGTAGATATCACCGTTTGGAGCAGTGATTTGGTAGCCAATCACTACATCCTCTTTTTCCACACCATTTTGGCCTGGAACAGTGATGAGGTGGACACGGTCTTTGATATCTTGGAGATTCTTAAGTCGGAATGCATCTGTATATTGACGAAGGGCAATCAACCCTTTCATATAGTCACGGCTCTTGACATTTTCAGGATATGCTTTTCCATCTGTAGCCTTAGTCCAGTCAAACTTGTTAATAGCATCACTCGAATCGTAAGAGTCATGGATGAAGTAAGGATAGTCAAATGGATTGCCGTCCTTATCACGCAACAAGTGAGATTTGTTTGGAACCTTATCCTCCGCTACTGGAGTCTTGTAGGCTGGGTCACGGAATTGTTTGGTACGTCCGTATTCCTGACCAGAGTGGATAAATGGAGTTCCTTGAGCTGTCAAGACCATGAGGTTTCCAAGTCGCAAACGACGGTGGATTTCAGAATGGTTTTCAGCCTTGCTTGGGTCTTTTTTAATAGATTGGGCGATGATGTCAAAGAGGGTCAAGTTATCATGGGCTGCGATGTATTGGATGACATCTCCAGGGCTGTCAGCTTCAAAGTTGGTTGGTTGAGCAGTGAGATTTTTGAAGATGGTGTTGATATCACGCTTGCCACCTGTGATAAAGGCAGGTTGACCTTCGTTTGGATAACCAGATTTGAGATTGTTACGGATGTCATCTGAGAAGACAGCAACAGTATCGGTATGTTTCATCCAATCTTGGTCAGCAGCTTTAGTAGGCATATTTTCATCACCGGCATAAGTTCTCCAACCTTCACCCAGCATAATTAGATTTGGATTGAGGGCGCGTGCAGCCTTGTAAGCTTCTTCTATAGAAGCTGCATCATGGTCTCCCATCATATCGAAGCGGAAGCCATCGACTTTGTAGGTATCAACTAGATATTTGATAGAGTCAACTAAGAGTCGTTTGGTCATATGATGGGTTGTTCCCAAACGTCCACCACCAAAGCTAGTGCGAGGTGTCCCATCAGCATCCATAAAGTGGTAGTAGTTTGGCTCTAAATCTTCAAAGATATCGACCTTGGCTGTATGGTTATAAACGACATCTAGGATAGCTCCCATGCCACGTTTGTGGATCTCGTTGATGAGGTTTTTGAATTCTGCGATTCGTTTTTCTGGATTCTTAGGATCGCTTGAGTACATACCAGTCAAGGAGAAGTAGTTTTGAGGATCATATCCCCAGTTGTAGTTGCTGTTGCTTGAAGCATAGTCAGACAAGCGTTCATGGTTCTTCAATTCATTGACAAAGTAGTAAGACAAGACCGGAAGGAGCTGGATGTGGGTCACACCCAAGTCTTTGAGGTAGTCTAATTTTTCAATGAAGGCTTCAAAGGTACCAAATGGTTTGGTCAGGTCTTTTGCGATGGCGGAATCTGAAGTGAAGTCACGCACATGAGCTTCATAGATAACGGCATCTTCACGAGTCTTGAAGTTGTGAATCTTACCATAAGTCAAGTCTTGAGGTCCTAATTTAGCTGGATCTACAAAGGCAGCTTTAGCCACTTTATGGGCATCGTCAATCTTGGCATCGTCACTATTCCAAGCAGCGAGGGATTTAGCGTAAGGATCGAGTGCAAGAACAGTTTTACCTTGGCGCTCGATTTGGTAGTGGTAGTAGTAGCCAGTGTAGTTGCTGATGCCGAGACCAGAGTTTTCATTCAGAGTTTGTTTCCAGGTTCCTTTTTCTCCTTTTTCAAGGGCGACAGTTCCGACTACCTTTTCAGGATCTTTCTTGTCGTAGACAACGACAGAAATCTTATCAGCACTTGGAGACCAGAGGGTGAGGTCAACACGCTTGCCATCTTCTTTTAGAGTTGCGCCGAGTGGACCATCGTAACTGTAGGACTCATCCTTGAGGCGCCAGCTTGAACGTGTGGTAAATCGGTCTGAATTGTAACTGACAGTGTACGGGTGTTGAGTGTCAGAGAAGTTGCCGATGTAGGTCACTTTTTTACCTGCCTCATCCACTTCCACGTCTGTGATAGCTACTTTATTCCCTTGGTAATCAGTGATGCTGGAGTGTTTGAGGATATCGTCTTTCTTAGCTCCAACGAGGGTAGAAAAACTGCTTTCGATACGAGATTTAGCCACGTGTTGGGCTCCTGTCATACGGATATCATGGACATAGTATGGATTTGTGTAAATCGATTCATCATCGTCTTTTAGGAAAATTTGGCTATGATTTTTCAAATCTGTGAACTTATAATCTTCTTTACGGATTTTCACGTCGTCTCCTTGTTTGTTTCTGTCTAGTAATAAAAATCCAAGGTCTTTAGCTGCATCTTTGAGTGGAATATCGATATAGCGACCGTATTTACCTGTAGCCGTAAAGTCTGTTCCGTTAGGCCATTCACCACTACTTGGATTTTTCACATCTCCCCAGTACCAGAGAGATTTCTTGTCATAGTTGCCATCTGTACGGTAGTAGTTGACGCGAATAGTTCCTGCAGGTTGTGGCTCGTAAGAGAAAACCTTGTGATCTTGGTCCAACCAAGCCTCATTCATCTTTGGTGACAGTTTTTCTACCGATTTATCGCCGGTCAGATTTTTTCCAGCTGTATTATTGATGAGGAAGCTAATTTTCTTGGCTTGTTCTCCCTTTAATTTGACATCTAGGTAGTAGCCATAGTCATCTTTTTTGGCATTCTTGAAGGACAAGGCTCCGTTAGGCCAGTTTTCAGAAGGTTTTTCAACATCATCCCAAGTCCATAGTCCTTGAGCATCCTTGTTTTCTTCAGGAAGTTTTTTGACGTGGATACGGAAGTGATTGTCTTCGATTGGCTCTTCTGCCTTAGTTTCAGTCGTAGTAGAAGTAGTTGGATCGCTTGAACGATCTTGTCCGGTTTGTGGTGCTGAATCAGCAGGGCTTGCAGCAGGAGTGGTTACCTCTGTTGCAGGTTTTTCTTCTGTTTTCGCTAGGGAAGCGTTTGCATTTTTAGGCGAAGAAATATCACTTTCCTTCTTATCAGAGTGAACTGCTGTATCAGTAAGAGGTTGGGCAAGAGCAGTAGTAGTTTCATTGCTAGTTCCCTTATTGCTTGTAGTATTTTCGTTGGCTGAGATAGTTGGTGTAGCCATGGCAAGTAGGACAAAGCTTGCGCCAATAAGAACAGAACCAGTTCCATTCTTAAGGGAACGGATGCTGTAAACCATTTTTTTCTCAGTGTGAGATGGTGTTTTTCTCATAATGATTCTCCAATCAATAAATTTCTATATCAGTATAGCACTTAGTAAAACAAGATGCAAGCGTTTTCCTAAAATTAAACTAAAAGAAAAATCGCAACAAATTTTGTTACGATTCAGCCAATCTTTCTTTATGAATTTGAGAAGTCATTAGGTGGAGGTGGTAAAATAGTTCTGCTGTAGAGAAATTACGACTGTAGATAAGTGGTTTAGGAGAGTTGGTGATAGGAAAGGTAGTGATAACAATATCGTGAGGGATTTGATTGAGAACTGAGAAAGAAATCGTAGATTCTTCCCACGAATCAAATAGATAGAGATTGTTGCCGTAGTGAGTTAGGGTATCGATTAGGCTTTGTGCATGATGGCTATCCAGATGACTAATAACCAAAACACGTATTTTGGGAAGTTTTTGAAGCAGTTGGACTAAAATCCGATGCCCTTGGATCGTGAAGGTGTAGATCATCTCTTGTAGCTTACTTGACTTACTGTTTAGCCCCATCTCAGTCAAATAAGATTGGAATTTGTGTTGACTTACTTCAAATAGTTTTGGAAATTCTGCTTGATAATTGCTTAAAATCCGGGATTTCTGTCTGTCGAGAGACTGGTTACTGAGTAAATGAAAGAAATCAGATTGGGCAGTGTAGTGGAGGAGCCAAATCAATTCCTCACGATTTTCAATCTGTAGGTGAAATTCTTTAGCTAACTCTTCTAAGATTTGACTCAATAAACGGTAGGATTTTTGGATATGATGAATATCACCCAGTGCTCCGTTGTTAGGATTGTTTGCAATTTGAAGAGATTTGATTGGGTTTGAAAATAGCTGTTCCAGTGTTTCCATTGTCGGTTCAAAGCAGAGTTTTTTAGCCATCTTCTTAATATTTTCTTCAAACTGCGTAATTTGCATGAGAGAACTGTAGTGACTGGTTAAAAGAGGAGTAGGATTTTCAATCAAATGACTTTTATTAAACCGCTCTAGATTGATAGCTAGGGTATATTTGATTTGCCGTAAGCTACTGAGGTTGGGTGAAACTTGTTGGGCGTCCAAAAATAGCTGAATCAAGTGAGTGAGTGATTCTTCAGAAATAGAAGGGAAGGGCCAATCTAGAAAGTCGTAACTTTGGCTAAAGTAGTCTAGATAAAAGGCACGAATGTCCTCTTCTGTTCCCTTCATGACTAAAGGGGAAAGTTGGATGCTGATGCCATAATGTTGCGGAAGTTCAGTATTTAGATGATGGATGATTTCCTGAACTCGTTCGCAACTAATCACAAGTTCCTGACACATTTGCTCAAGTGATTGTCCCTCTTTGAAAAATAGACAGTTCAAAAAAGAATAGGTTTCAGATTGTTTAAAAATCGCAATCCTAGGATCCGAGGTGTTTTGAAAGTCAAATTGCAATTGAATACCTTTATTTCTTGATTGAAGCAGGAGGTTTGGAAATAATTGCTCAAGCTTAAAAAGGTGTTCTTGCAATTCTTCTATTGAAAAATTCAGCCTCTCAGCCAAGACTGGAAGTTCTATCCAATCATGGTGTTTGGTTACTTTTTCCAGTAAGAATAGCAAGTCTTGTTCAGTCTTAGAAAGCAAGATATTCATCATAAATCTCCCTATATATTTATACATATATATTAAAAGAAAAACCTAGTAAAGTCAAGAAAAACAGCCTATGATAAAATAGGGAAATCGTAATTTACCATATTTTTGTGAACTACTAAACTGAAAATGAAGTTTGCAAAGTAATCATTGAATTTAAATTTTTATAGGAAAAGATTTTGTCAAAAAATCGTCAATCCTCTTGAAAAATCTAGCTAAATAGGGTATAATATGAGTAATCATTTGTCGTAGGTTTTGTCTGAAATATTGTCCAGACAAGGCTCACAGCAGTTAAATCTTCTGAAAAAGTCAGATTTAGCTGCTCTTTTTGTGCTTTTTTTTCAGGATTTTGAATATTTGTAACAAAAACTTAAAGATTCTGAAAATTCATCAAGAGGACACGGTGATAGGGGTTTTTAAAACCATATGACGATTAGAAAGCCTGATTGATAAGGCTTGGAACTTATTTACAAAGGAGAATCATCTTGGCAGGACATGACGTTCAATACGGGAAACATCGTACCCGTCGTAGTTTTTCAAGAATCAAAGAAGTTCTTGACTTACCAAATTTGATTGAAATTCAAACTGACTCATTCAAAGCTTTCCTAGACCATGGTCTTAAGGAAGTGTTTGAAGATGTATTGCCAATTTCAAACTTCACAGACACAATGGAGTTGGAATTTGTTGGATATGAAATCAAGGAACCAAAATACACGCTAGAAGAGGCTCGTATCCACGATGCTAGCTACTCAGCACCAATTTTTGTAACCTTCCGCTTGATCAATAAAGAAACAGGCGAAATCAAGACCCAAGAAGTTTTCTTTGGTGATTTCCCAATCATGACAGAAATGGGTACTTTCATCATCAATGGTGGTGAACGTATCATCGTATCTCAGTTGGTCCGCTCACCAGGTGTTTACTTTAACGATAAAGTTGATAAAAACGGTAAAGTGGGCTACGGTTCAACTGTTATCCCTAACCGTGGAGCTTGGTTGGAACTTGAAAGTGACTCAAAAGATATCGCCTACACTCGTATCGACCGTACTCGTAAGATTCCATTTACAACCTTGGTTCGTGCTCTTGGTTTCTCAGGTGACGATGAAATCTTTGATATCTTTGGTGACAGCGAATTAGTTCGTAACACTGTCGAAAAAGATATCCACAAGAACCCAATGGACTCTCGTACAGACGAAGCCTTGAAAGAAATCTACGAACGCCTTCGTCCAGGTGAGCCTAAGACTGCTGAAAGCTCACGTAGCTTGCTTGTAGCTCGTTTCTTTGACCCACGTCGCTATGACTTGGCAGCAGTTGGCCGTTACAAAATCAATAAAAAACTCAATGTTAAAACACGCTTGCTTAACCAAACTATTGCTGAGCCATTGGTAGACCCTGAAACAGGAGAAATCTTGGTAGAAGCTGGTACAATCATGACTCGTAGCGTGATTGAAAGCATTGAAAGCCATTTGGATGGCGACTTGAACAAGATTGTCTACATTCCAAATGATGCAGCCGTTGTGACTGAGCCAGTTGTTCTTCAAAAATTCAAGGTTGTTGCACCAACTGATCCAGACCGCGTCGTAACAATCATTGGTAATGCTAATCCAGATGACAAGGTTCGTATCGTCACTCCTGCAGATATCCTTGCTGAGATGAGCTACTTCCTCAACTTGGCTGAAGGACTTGGCCGTGTAGATGACATCGACCACCTTGGGAACCGTCGTATCCGTGCGGTTGGTGAATTGCTTGCCAACCAAGTACGTCTTGGACTTTCTCGTATGGAACGTAATGTCCGTGAACGTATGTCTGTTCAGGACAACGAAGTCTTGACACCACAACAAATTATCAATATCCGTCCTGTAACAGCTGCGGTTAAAGAGTTCTTTGGTTCATCACAGTTGTCACAGTTCATGGACCAACACAACCCGCTTTCTGAGCTGTCTCACAAACGCCGTTTGTCAGCCTTAGGACCTGGTGGTTTGACACGTGACCGTGCTGGATATGAAGTACGTGACGTGCACTATACTCACTATGGCCGTATGTGTCCAATCGAGACACCTGAAGGACCTAACATCGGTTTGATCAACAACTTGTCATCATACGGACACTTGAATAAGTATGGTTTTGTTCAAACACCATACCGTAAGGTTGACCGTGAAACAGGTGTTGTTACGAACGAAATCGTTTGGTTGACAGCCGATGAAGAAGATGAATTTACTGTAGCACAGGCTAATTCTCGTCTGAATGAAGATGGAACATTTGCTGAAAAAGTTGTCATGGGACGTCACCAAGGGGTCAACCAAGAGTATCCAGCTAATGTTGTTGACTACATGGACGTATCACCAAAACAGGTAGTTGCCGTTGCGACAGCATGTATTCCTTTCTTGGAAAACGATGACTCAAACCGTGCCCTCATGGGAGCTAACATGCAACGTCAGGCCGTGCCATTGATTAATCCTAAAGCACCTTACGTTGGTACTGGTATGGAATACCAAGCAGCCCACGATTCAGGAGCGGCTGTGATTGCTCAGTATGACGGTAAAGTTACCTATGCAGATGCTGACAAGGTAGAAGTTCGTCGTGAAGATGGTTCATTGGATGTTTACCACATCCAAAAATTCCGTCGTTCAAACTCAGGTACTGCTTACAACCAACGCACTCTCGTAAAAGTTGGAGATGTCGTTGAAAAAGGCGATTTCATTGCTGACGGACCTTCTATGGAAAATGGAGAAATGGCGCTTGGACAAAACCCAATCGTTGCCTACATGACTTGGGAAGGTTACAACTTCGAGGATGCTGTTATCATGAGCGAACGCTTGGTTAAAGACGATGTCTACACATCTGTTCACCTTGAAGAATACGAATCAGAAACGCGCGATACAAAGCTTGGGCCTGAAGAAATTACTCGTGAAATTCCAAACGTTGGGGAAGACGCTCTTAAAGACCTTGATGAAATGGGTATTATCCGTATCGGTGCTGAGGTTAAAGAAGGCGACATCCTTGTAGGTAAAGTAACACCTAAGGGTGAGAAAGACCTTTCAGCTGAAGAACGTCTCTTGCACGCTATCTTCGGAGATAAATCTCGTGAAGTGCGTGATACTTCTCTTCGTGTACCACACGGTGCCGATGGTGTCGTTCGTGATGTTAAGATCTTTACACGTGCAAATGGAGATGAGTTGCAATCAGGTGTTAATATGCTGGTTCGCGTCTACATCGCTCAAAAACGTAAGATCAAGGTCGGAGATAAGATGGCCGGACGTCACGGAAATAAAGGGGTTGTCTCTCGTATCGTTCCTGTAGAAGACATGCCTTACCTTCCAGACGGAACTCCAGTCGATATCATGTTGAACCCACTTGGGGTGCCATCACGTATGAATATCGGTCAGGTTATGGAGCTCCACCTTGGTATGGCTGCTCGTACTCTTGGTATTCATATCGCAACACCAGTCTTTGACGGAGCAAGTTCTGAAGACCTTTGGTCAACTGTTAAAGAAGCTGGTATGGATAGCGATGCCAAAACAATCCTTTACGATGGACGTACTGGGGAGCCGTTTGATAACCGTGTTTCTGTCGGAGTCATGTACATGATTAAACTCCACCACATGGTTGACGATAAATTGCACGCTCGTTCAGTCGGGCCATACTCAACTGTTACCCAACAACCACTCGGAGGTAAAGCTCAGTTTGGTGGACAACGTTTCGGTGAGATGGAGGTTTGGGCTCTTGAAGCCTACGGTGCGTCAAATGTTCTTCAAGAAATCTTGACTTACAAGTCTGACGATATCAACGGACGTTTGAAAGCTTATGAAGCTATTACAAAAGGAAAACCAATTCCAAAACCAGGTGTTCCAGAATCCTTCCGAGTTCTTGTCAAAGAATTGCAATCTCTTGGTCTAGACATGCGTGTCCTAGACGAAGATGACCAAGAAGTGGAACTTCGCGACTTGGATGAAGGAATGGACGAAGATGTCATCCACGTAGATGACCTTGAAAAAGCCCGCGAAAAAGCAGCCCAAGAGGCTAAAGCAGCCTTTGAAGCTGAAGAAGCTGAGAAAGAAGCAAAAGTGGAAGCAACAGAAGAAGCTGCTGAAGAATAAGCAGTTCACTTAGAATAGAAAGGGAAGAAATAGTGGTTGATGTAAATCGTTTTAAAAGTATGCAAATCACCCTAGCTTCTCCAAGTAAAGTCCGTTCATGGTCTTATGGAGAAGTCAAAAAACCTGAAACAATCAATTACCGTACCTTGAAACCAGAACGTGAAGGACTCTTTGATGAAGTTATCTTTGGTCCTACAAAAGACTGGGAATGTGCTTGTGGTAAATACAAACGCATTCGCTACAGAGGAATTGTTTGTGACCGTTGTGGGGTTGAAGTAACGCGTACGAAAGTTCGTCGTGAGCGTATGGGGCACATCGAATTGAAAGCTCCTGTATCTCACATCTGGTACTTCAAGGGGATTCCAAGCCGTATGGGCTTGACCCTTGATATGAGCCCTCGTGCCCTCGAGGAAGTTATCTACTTTGCGGCTTATGTGGTGATTGATCCAAAGGATACACCACTTGAGCACAAGTCTATCATGACAGAGCGCGAATACCGAGAGCGCTTGCGTGAATATGGTTATGGATCATTCGTTGCCAAGATGGGTGCTGAAGCTATCCAAGACCTCTTGAAACAAGTAGATCTTGAAAAAGAGATTGCTGAACTCAAAGAAGAGTTGAAAACAGCGACTGGACAAAAACGTGTCAAAGCAATCCGTCGTTTGGATGTTTTGGATGCCTTTTACAAGTCTGGAAACAAACCTGAATGGATGATTCTCAACATCCTTCCAGTTATTCCACCAGATCTTCGTCCAATGTTGCAGTTGGATGGTGGCCGTTTTGCCTCATCTGACTTGAACGACCTGTATCGCCGTGTTATCAACCGTAACAACCGTTTGGCTCGTTTGCTTGAGTTGAATGCACCAGGTATCATCGTTCAAAATGAGAAGCGTATGCTTCAAGAAGCGGTTGACGCTTTGATTGACAATGGTCGTCGTGGTCGTCCAATCACAGGACCAGGTAGCCGTCCACTGAAATCATTGAGCCACATGCTTAAAGGTAAACAAGGACGCTTCCGTCAAAACTTGCTCGGTAAACGTGTTGACTTCTCAGGACGTTCTGTTATCGCAGTTGGTCCAACTCTTAAGATGTACCAATGTGGTGTGCCACGTGAAATGGCGATCGAGCTCTTTAAACCATTCGTGATGCGTGAAATTGTTGCCCGTGATATCGTGCAAAACGTCAAAGCTGCTAAACGCTTGGTGGAACGCGGAGATGAGCGTATCTGGGATATCCTTGAAGAAGTGATTAAAGAACACCCAGTGCTTTTGAACCGCGCACCGACCCTTCACCGTTTGGGTATCCAAGCCTTCGAGCCAGTCTTGATTGATGGTAAGGCCCTTCGCTTGCACCCGCTTGTCTGTGAAGCCTACAATGCCGACTTTGACGGGGACCAAATGGCCATCCACGTACCGCTTTCAGAAGAAGCCCAAGCAGAAGCTCGTATCTTGATGCTAGCTGCTGAGCACATCTTGAACCCCAAAGATGGTAAACCAGTTGTTACTCCGTCTCAGGACATGGTTTTGGGTAACTACTACTTGACTATGGAAGAAGCTGGTCGTGAAGGTGAAGGAATGGTCTTCAAAGACCGTGACGAAGCGGTTATGGCTTACCGTAATGCTTATGTTCACCTCCACTCACGTGTTGGTATCGCAACAGACAGCCTCAACAAGCCTTGGACAGAAGAGCAAAAACACAAGGTCTTGCTTACAACAGTTGGTAAAATCCTCTTCAACGACATCATGCCAGAGGGTCTACCATACTTGCAAGAACCAAACAATGCCAACTTGACAGAAGGCGTTCCAGCTAAATACTTCTTGCCACTTGGTGGAGATATCAAGGAAGCTATTAACAATCTTGAACTCAACCCTCCATTCAAGAAGAAAAACCTTGGAAATATCATCGCTGAAATCTTCAAACGTTTCCGTACGACAGAAACTTCTGCCCTACTTGACCGCATGAAGAACCTCGGTTACCACCACTCAACTCTTGCAGGGTTGACAGTGGGTATTGCCGATATCCCAGTCGTTGATGACAAGGCTGAAATCATTGAAGAATCACACAAACGTGTAGAACAAATTACAAAACAATTCCGTCGTGGTATGATCACAGACGACGAGCGTTACAATGCCGTTACAGCTGAATGGCGTGCTGCCCGTGAAAAATTAGAGAAACGCTTGATTGCCAACCAAGATCCTAAGAACCCAATCGTTATGATGATGGACTCAGGAGCCCGTGGTAATATCTCAAACTTCTCACAGCTTGCCGGTATGCGTGGTCTGATGGCTGCTCCGAACGGACGTATCATGGAATTGCCAATCCTTTCAAACTTCCGTGAAGGTTTGTCAGTACTCGAAATGTTCTTCTCAACTCACGGTGCTCGTAAAGGTATGACCGATACGGCCCTTAAGACAGCCGACTCAGGTTACTTGACTCGTCGTTTGGTTGACGTTGCCCAAGACGTTATCATCCGTGAGGACGACTGTGGAACTGACCGTGGTCTCTTGATCCGCTCTATCGCAGAAGGAAAAGAGATGATCGAGTCTCTTGAAGAACGTCTCAATGGTCGTTACACTAAGAAAACCGTTAAACATCCAGAAACTGGTGCAGTGATCATCGGTCCAAATGAGTTGATTACAGAAGACAAGGCGCGTGAAATTGTTAATGCTGGTGTGGAAGAAGTGACTATCCGCTCTGTATTTACATGTAACACTCGTCACGGTGTCTGCCGTCACTGTTACGGTATCAACTTGGCGACTGGTGATGCGGTTGAAGTTGGTGAAGCAGTTGGTACAATCGCTGCCCAATCTATCGGGGAACCTGGTACACAGCTTACAATGCGTACTTTCCACACGGGTGGGGTTGCCTCAAATACCGATATCACTCAGGGTCTTCCTCGTGTCCAAGAAATCTTTGAAGCCCGTAATCCTAAAGGGGAAGCGGTTATCACAGAGGTTAAAGGACAAGTTACTGCTATCGAAGAAGATGCATCAACTCGTACCAAGAAAGTCTTTGTTAAGGGTGAAACTGGCGAAGGGGAATATGTCGTTCCATTTACCGCTCGTATGCGTGTTGAAGTTGGTGACCAAGTAGCGCGTGGTGCTGCTCTTACAGAAGGTTCTATCCAACCAAAACGTCTCCTTGCAGTTCGTGATGTCTTGTCAGTTGAAACTTACCTTCTTGGTGAAGTACAAAAAGTTTACCGTAGCCAAGGGGTGGAAATCGGTGACAAACACATCGAGGTAATGGTTCGTCAAATGATCCGTAAAGTCCGTGTCATGGATCCAGGTGATACAGACCTTCTCATGGGTACCCTCATGGATATCAATGACTTTACAGATGCTAACAAAGATGTCCTTATCGCAGGTGGAGTTCCAGCGACAGGTCGCCCAGTCCTTATGGGAATTACCAAAGCCTCACTTGAAACCAATAGTTTCTTGTCAGCGGCTTCCTTCCAGGAAACAACTCGTGTCCTTACTGACGCAGCTATCCGCGGTAAAAAAGACCATCTCCTTGGACTTAAAGAAAATGTTATCATCGGTAAGATTATCCCAGCAGGTACTGGTATGGCACGTTACCGTAACCTTGAACCACATGCTATCAACGAAGAAGAATACCTTAATCCTCCAGTAGAGGAAGAAGGGAATGAAGAAACAACAGAAGTAGTTGTGGACACTGCCGTTGAAACTGTGGAAGAAACAGTAGAATAAAAGAGATGAGAGAGCCTTCGGGTTCTCTCATCTCTTTTCTGAAAACTTTCTCCATTTTTCCATGAAATGTGGTAAAATAAAAGAAAGAAGCTGACAAAGGAGACGGGTATGGAACAAACATTTTTTATCATTAAACCAGACGGTGTAAAAAGAGGGCTAGTTGGTGAAGTGTTGAAACGCATTGAACAACGTGGATTTATAATTGAAAAATTGGAGTTGCGTTCACAGCTTTCAGAAGACTTGATTGACCAGCACTATCAGGACTTGGTTGGTCAAAGTTTTTACCCACCGATTCGTGAATTCATGACTTCAGGACCGGTTCTTGTGGGCATCATTTCAGGCCGCAAAGTAATTGAAACTTGGCGGACCATGATGGGCGCAACTCGTCCAGAAGAAGCTTTACCAGGGACTATTCGAGGTGATTTTGCAAAAGCGGCTGGTGAAAACCAAGCTATTCAAAATATTGTACATGGATCAGATTCAGAAGAGTCAGCTAAGCGAGAAATTGCTCTTTGGTTTGAGAATTAAATAAGTGAAAGAACAGTTCTGTTATAATGGAACTGTTTTTTGTACCGTTCAGCGTCTAAATATGACATTTTAGCGGGGATTTATTATTTTCTAATCCTATCAGAGTATAATTTTATTTAGGGAGGAAAAGGAAATGATGAAATCAATTCGTGTTTTATTATTATCAGCTGTCGTTCAAATTTTATTTGGAAGTTGTTTATTGTGGAAGGAAACATTTTTATCTTTAAGACAAGTTAATGTGTATTTTTTAATTCTCATAGTCGGAGTTTCTGGATTTTGTGCTGGAATTAATTACTTTCATACCTCGGGTCAGAAACGTCATAGCATTTTGCATTCTCAGAAGAAAGTCTGGATGGTTTATACGATTCTTTTGGTGGTCAATTTGTTAGCAGCTTGTCTGGTTTTGTCAGAAAGTATCCAAATTCACAACAAACTACAGCAGGATTTGGTTGATCTTTTTCTACCGTCATTCTTTTTTTTACTAGGTATTGATTTGTGGATTTTTCTGCCTTTTGATAAATACCATCGTGATTTAGAAAATTTACTGAACAGGAAGAAAACAGGATTGATATCCATCCTGGCAACTGTTATTTTTTTGAGAAATCCCTTGACGATTTCTTCAATTCTTGTCTATATAGTTTTGGGATTTCTATGTGCACGATTTATTTTCCCAAAATCTATTCAGAGAGAAATTTCATTTTATGGCCATATTATTCGAGATATTTTATTTGTGATTAGTATGTTTGTTTTCTTTTAAGTTAATCAGCTAAAGTGCTAGTGATTTCCAAATTTATAATAGTAAATTTTAAAGAAAATTCACACAAAAAGAAACTTTCTGGTATAATAGTAACATGTACACAAAAAATGAAGAAGAGCTTTTAGCTCTTGGAGAAAGATTAGGAAACCTGCTTAAAAAAAATGATGTCTTAATTTTGACTGGAGAGTTGGGGGCAGGAAAAACAACTTTTACAAAAGGTTTAGCAAAGGGATTGGATATCCATCAAATGGTTAAGAGTCCAACCTACACCATTGTGAGAGAGTATGAAGGTCGTCTTCCGCTTTATCATTTAGATGTTTATCGTATTGAGGGCGACGCTGATTCTATTGACTTGGATGAGTTTCTCTTTGGTGGTGGGGTGACCGTCATCGAGTGGGGGCATCTTTTAGGTGAGGATTTACCGGATTCATATTTAGAATTGGAAATTCTAAAAGAGGATGAGGGTCGTCAATTGCGCTTTAATGCTCAAGGTCATAGAGCAGAACAACTTCTTAAGGAGCTTTCAGATGGAGTATGAGTTGTGTATTCGTGAGGCTGAAGTTCAAGATGCAACTGATTTGATTGCTTTTTTAAATCTTGTAAGCAAGGAAACAGATTTTACTAGTTTAGATGAAGAGGGAATCATGATGAGCGAATCAGAGATGATACTTTTTATCGAAAAACAAGCTAGTTCAGAAAATCAAATTACTCTCTTAGCTTTATTAAATGATACAATTGCAGGAGTCCTGAATATTACTGCAGATCCTCGTTTAAGGGTTCGGCATATCGGAGATATTTTTTTAGTTGTTCAAAAGAAATTTTGGAATCAAGGCTTGGCAGGTATTCTTTTAGAGGAAGGTATCGAGTGGGCTAAATCAAGTGGTATTTTACGTCGTTTGCAACTAAGTGTACAAAAAAGAAATGAGGCTGCTATTCACCTATACTCTAAAATGGGATTTACCATGGAGGGATTGCAGGAAAGAGGAGCCTATCTAGAAGAAGGGACATTTTTGGATGTTTGTCTCATGGGCAAACTGATAGATGAATAATGATATGGTTAAAAAATTAATCGGAACAGTGCTTGCTTTTCTAGTAGTAACAGTGTTAGGTGTTGGAGTTTATGCCTATACAATTTATCAACAGGGAACAGCAACGTTGAGTCAAAAAACTTATAAAAAAATTGGTGAAGAAACAAATGTAATTGAGGCGACGGAGCCTCTGACTATTCTTTTGATGGGAGTGGACACTGGCAATATCGAACGTACAGATCGTTGGGAAGGAAATAGTGATTCTATGATTCTCATGACAGTCAATCCTAAAACAAAGAAAACAACCATGATGAGTTTGGAACGGGATATTTTAACAAAAATTCAGCAAAAAGATGGTAGTGTTGAGGAAGCTAAATTAAATGCCGCCTATGCTGGTGGTGGTGCGGAATTGGCAATCTCAACTATCCAGAAAATGATGAATATTCATATTGATCGTTACGTTATGGTGAATATGCAGGGGCTGCAACAATTGGTTGATGCAGTTGGCGGGGTGACTGTAAATAATACACTCGGTTTCCCAATTTCGATTACTGACCAGGAAGAATTTAATAAAATTTCCATTGGTGTTGGACAGCAGACTTTAAATGGTGAAGAAGCGCTTGTTTATTCTCGTATGCGTTATCAAGACCCTGAAGGAGACTATGGTCGTCAAAAACGTCAGCGTGAAGTGATTCAAAAAATTGTTGAGAAGGTCTTGAGTCTGAACAGTGTGAGTCATTATCAAGGGATTTTAAAAGCTTTGACTGACAATATGCAAACAAACGTTGATTTATCAGCGAAAAGTATTCCACAATTACTTGGTTATCAAGAATCTTTCAAGAATATTGAAACACATCAATTGCGTGGAGAAGATGCAGAACTGCAGGGGATTTCTTACCAGATTGTTACAACTGAGCATATGTTAGAAATGCAAAATCTCTTACGTCGTTCACTAGGTAAAGAGGAAGTAACTGAAGTAGAAACCAATGCTGTTTTATACGAAGTGGCCCTTGGAAAAACCGCTACATCAACGAATGCTTCAAGTGTTGAAATAGAACAAAATTAATAATGAAATCGTGGGAAATTTCCTGCGATTTTTTCAAAAAAATACGAATAGATAGGTAGGAGGAAACATGAAAGCAGAAATCATTGCTGTTGGAACAGAGATTTTGACAGGACAGATTGTTAATACCAATGCCCAGTTTTTGTCGGAAAAACTAGCTGAGATTGGGGTAGACGTATATTTTCAGACAGCTGTAGGAGATAATGAAGCTCGTCTCTTATCCCTGCTTGAGATTGCCAGTCAACGTAGTAGTCTGGTGATTTTGACAGGTGGTTTAGGGCCAACTGAGGACGATTTGACCAAACAAACTCTGGCTAAATTTTTAGGGAAAGAATTAGTCTTCGATCCTCAGGCTCAGGAGAAGTTGGATGTCTTTTTTGCCCAGCGACTAGACTATGCCCGAACACCGAATAACGAAAGACAAGCTCAACTTGTAGAAGGAGCGACTCCGCTACCAAACGAAACAGGACTGGCTGTGGGGGGAATATTGGAAGTCGATGGAGTGACCTATGTCGTCCTTCCCGGTCCACCAAGTGAATTAAAACCCATGGTTTTAAACCAACTTCTACCTAAGTTGATGACAGGGAGTAAGCTATATTCCCGAGTTCTTCGTTTCTTTGGGATTGGCGAAAGTCAGTTGGTTACGATTTTGTCTGATTTGATTGATAATCAAACAGATCCGACCTTGGCCCCTTATGCCAAGACAGGAGAAGTCACTCTGCGTCTGTCAACAAAGGCTAGCAGTCAAGAAGAGGCGAATCAAGCGCTGGATATCTTGGAAAATCAAATCTTGGACCGCCAGACTTTCGAAGGAATTTCTTTACGATATCTTTGTTATGGTTATGGGGAAGAAACTAGTTTAGCTAGCATTGTGGTAGAAGAACTGAAAAGGCAAAGGAAAACTATCACGGCTGCAGAGAGTTTGACGGCAGGGCTTTTCCAAGCTACTGTGGCGGATTTTTCAGGAGCTTCAAGTATATTTAAGGGTGGTTTCGTGACCTATAGCCTGGAGGAAAAATCAAAGATGTTGGATATTCCTGTCAAGGACTTGGAAGAACAGGGTGTGGTGTCTGAATTTACAGCTCAGAAGATGGCTGAGCAAGCACGAATCAAGACCCAGTCTGATTTTGGCCTTAGTTTGACTGGAGTGGCAGGTCCAGATAGCCTAGAAGGGCACCCAGCTGGGACAGTCTTTATAGGCTTGGCTCAAGAGCATGGAACTGAGGTCATCAAGGTTAATATTGGAGGCAGAAGTCGAGCAGATGTACGTCACATTGCGGTTATGCATACCTTTAACCTAGTTCGCAAGGCTTTATTAAGTGACTAACTTTTGATATAATAGTAGATAGGTCTAAGGACCATTAGAATGTAGGAGAATAGAATGGCGAAAAAACCCAAAAAATTAGATGAAATTTCAAAAAAATTCGGGGCAGAACGTGAAAAAGCCTTGAATGACGCTCTTAAATTGATTGAGAAAGACTTTGGTAAGGGTTCAATCATGCGTTTAGGTGAACGTGCAGAGCAAAAGGTTCAAGTGATGAGCTCCGGTTCCTTGGCTCTTGACATTGCCCTTGGTTCAGGTGGTTATCCTAAGGGACGTATCATCGAAATCTACGGACCAGAGTCATCTGGTAAGACAACGGTTGCCCTTCATGCAGTTGCGCAAGCACAAAAAGAAGGTGGTATTGCTGCCTTTATCGATGCAGAACATGCCCTTGATCCAGCTTATGCTGCGGCTCTTGGTGTCAACATTGACGAATTGCTCTTGTCTCAACCAGACTCAGGAGAGCAAGGTCTTGAGATTGCAGGAAAATTGATTGACTCAGGTGCTGTAGATCTTGTCGTAGTCGACTCAGTTGCGGCCCTTGTACCACGTGCGGAAATTGATGGGGATATCGGAGATAGCCACGTTGGTTTGCAGGCTCGTATGATGAGCCAGGCCATGCGTAAACTTGGTGCTTCTATCAATAAAACCAAAACAATTGCCATCTTTATCAACCAATTACGTGAAAAAGTTGGGGTCATGTTTGGAAATCCAGAAACAACTCCTGGTGGACGTGCTCTGAAATTCTACGCATCAGTCCGTTTGGATGTTCGTGGAAGCACACAGATCAAGGGAACTGGTGACCAAAAAGATACCAATGTCGGTAAAGAAACCAAGATCAAGGTCGTGAAAAACAAGGTAGCTCCACCATTTAAGGAAGCCTTCGTTGAAATCATGTACGGAGAAGGGATTTCTAAGACTGGTGAACTCTTAAAAATCGCAAGCGATTTGGACATCATCAAAAAAGCAGGAGCTTGGTACTCTTACAAGGATGAGAAAATCGGGCAAGGTTCTGAAAATGCTAAGAAATACTTGGCAGATAACCCAGAAGTCTTTGATGAGATTGACCATCAAGTCCGTGTTCAATTTGGTTTGATTGATGGAGAAGAAGTTGCTGAAACTAAAAAAGATGAGGCGGTCCAAGCAGACTCTGTGAATGAAGAAGTAACTCTTGACCTAGGCGATGAGCTTGAAATCGAAATTGAAGAATAAGCTGTCAAAGTAGTGGAGAAATCCACTGCTTTTTCGTTGCTTTGCTCTGGTTCTCAGCTTACGCATAGTTTGCTGTTTCTTGTCGCTCCTCTAGAAAGCTGATATAATAGCCTTATGAATAAAAAACGAACAGTGGACCTGATACATGGTCCGATTCTTCCCTCGCTCTTAAGCTTCGCCTTCCCAATCTTGCTGTCTAATATCTTTCAACAACTCTATAACACTGCTGATGTCTTGATTGTTGGACGATTTCTTGGTCAAGAATCTTTGGCTGCAGTAGGAGCGACGACAGCGATTTTTGACCTGATTGTAGGTTTTACTCTTGGTGTTGGCAATGGCATGGGAATTGTCATTGCCCGCTATTATGGAGCTCGGAATTTCACTAAAATCAAGGAAGCAGTAGCAGCCACCTGGATTTTAGGTGCTCTTTTGAGTGCTGTAGTGATGCTACTGGGTTTTCTTGGTTTATATCCTCTTTTACAGTACTTGGATACACCTGCAGAAATCCTTCCCCAGTCCTATCAATATATTTCTATGATTGTGACCTGTGTCGGTGTCAGCTTTGCCTATAATCTTTTTGCAGGCTTGTTGCGGTCCATTGGGGACAGTCTAGCAGCCCTTGGTTTTTTGATTTTTTCTGCTCTTGTCAATGTGGTTCTGGATCTCTATTTTATTACGCAACTGCATCTGGGAGTTCAATCCGCGGGACTTGCTACCATCATTTCGCAAGGCTTATCAGCGGTTCTCTGCTTTTATTATATCCGTAAGAGTGTGCCAGAACTTTTGCCCCAACTCAAGCATTTCAAATGGGACAAGGCCTTGTACGCGGATCTCTTGGAGCAAGGTTTGGCTATGGGCTTGATGAGTTCGATTGTATCTATCGGCAGTGTGATTTTACAGTCTTCTGTTAATACCTTTGGTGCAGTGATTATTAGTGCCCAGACGGCAGCTCGACGCATTATGGCCTTTGCCCTTCTTCCTATGACTGCTATTTCTGCCTCGATGACGACCTTTGCTTCGCAGAATCTTGGTGCTAAGAGATCAGACCGCATTGTTCAAGGACTTCGAATCGGCAGTGGTTTAAGTATATCCTGGGCAGTTTTTGTTTGTATCTTCCTTTTTTTTGCCAGTCCAGCATTGGTTTCCTTCTTGGCTAGTTCGATAGATGGTTACTTGATAGAAAATGGCAGTCTCTATCTGCAAATCAGCTCAGCTTTTTATCCCATTTTGAGCCTCTTGTTGATTTATCGCAATTGCTTGCAGGGCTTGGGGCAAAAAGTCCTTCCTCTGGTTTCTAGCTTTATCGAACTAATCGGGAAAATCGCTTTTGTGGTTTTGATTATACCTTGGGCAGGTTATAAGGGAGTTATCCTTTGCGAACCCTTAATCTGGGTTGCCATGACCATTCAACTGTACTTTTCACTGTTCCGTCATCCCTTGATAAAAGAAGGCAAGGCTATCTTGGCAACCAAAGTGCTATCCTAGCTGGATTTTGCTAAATAAAATCTATTTCCTCTAGTGAAAATCGAAAAAACTTGTGTTATAATAAGAAAGATTAAAATGTGAAAAAAGGAGATTCCTAATGGGACGTAAATGGGCCAATATCGTAGCTAAGAAAACAGCTAAAGATGGAGCTAACTCTAAAGTATATGCAAAATTTGGTGTAGAAATCTATGTAGCAGCTAAGAAAGGTGATCCAGACCCAGAATCAAATACTGCTTTGAAATTCGTTATCGACCGTGCTAAACAAGCCCAAGTGCCAAAACACGTTATCGATAAAGCGATTGATAAAGCAAAAGGAAACACAGATGAAACCTTTACAGAAGGACGTTACGAAGGTTTTGGACCAAATGGTTCTATGCTAATCGTTGATACTTTGACTTCAAATGTCAACCGTACAGCGGCCAATGTCCGTGCAGCCTTTGGTAAAAACGGCGGAAACATGGGTGCTTCAGGTTCAGTTTCATACCTCTTTGACAACAAGGGAGTTATCGTATTTGCAGGTGAAGATGCCGATGCAGTCTTTGAGCAATTGCTTGAAGCAGATGTTGATGTGGATGATGTAGAAGCAGAAGAAGGAACAATCACTGTTTACACAGCTCCAACAGACCTTCACAAGGCTATTGTTGCCCTTCGTGAGTCAGGTGTCGAAGAATTCCAAGTGACAGAATTGGAAATGATTCCTCAGTCAGAAGTAGAATTGTCAGGGGATGACCTTGAAACCTTTGAAAAACTTTACAGCGTTCTTGAAGACGACGAAGACGTACAAAAGATCTACACAAACGTAGACGGATTCTAATTTAACCTAGAGAACATAATCCTAAGTGAAAAAATCACTTGGGATTTTTTGAATCAAGAAAATAGTTCTCTAGGAAACTTTTCCTTGACATCTCTTTTCAAAGTGGTAAAATAGTTCTCATGGAAACTTATTTAGTTCCTAGGAGAACAAAATGTGATAGTTAGAAAGGAGTTAATATGGATAAACCGATGTTAGTCTTTAAGCGTTTTGGTCATCAGATTCACCTGATGGTGCAAAAGGAAGCCAAGAGTTGTGGCATTGAATTTATGGGTGGACCGCAAGGGCAGGTTATGCGTTTTTTAGATCATTGTGAACAAAAAGAGGAACTGGTTCTGATTAAGGATATCGAGCAGGAACTCAATATTACCAAATCTGTTGCTAGTAATCTGGTTAAGCGTATGGTGCAAAATGGTTTGGTAGAATTGGAGGCGAGTCCTAGCGATAAGCGGGCAAAATTTGTTCGTTTGACGGACAAAGCACGTTCTCAGATGCAACAGGTTAAGGCTTTTTTTGAACGGATAGACAAGCAGTTGATGGAAGGCATTGATGAAGATGAATTACTGATTTTTGAGAAAGTTCTCGGTCAACTACAGGCAAATATCAAGGGAATAGGAGGAGAGAATGAAGAAATTAGCCAAACGAATTAGTAGAAAAGAATGGGGGATGATTTTACTAGCCATTCTCTTTACCTGCTTTTCGGTCTATCTAGAGTTGGAGGTGCCGACCTATATCTCGAAAATTACGGATTTGCTAGGTAGTCAAGGAACTAATTTAGATGAGTTGTGGCAGCCGGCAAGCATGATGGTGGGAATGTCCTTTCTAGCCTTCTTATCCGCAGTTGCAGTTGGATTTTTTGCTTCCCGAGTGGCTGCTTCTTATACTAGTAGGCTGAGAAGTGATATTTTTAATCGAGTTTTAGACTACTCGCAGACAGAGATTAAGAAATTCTCTATTCCCAGTCTCCTAACTCGTACCACCAATGACATTACTCAGGTTCAGATGTTGATTACCATGGGCTTGCAAGTAGTTACGCGTGGTCCGATTATGGCTATCTGGGCTATCGGGAAGATTTTAGGTCATTCAGAATACTGGCTCTGGGCCGTACTTGTGGCAGTGATTGTCAACGTTTTAATGACGACTGTTTTGATGACGTTAGCCTTTCCAAAACAGTCCTTGATTCAAAGTATGACTGATAAATTGAACAGTATCACACGTGAGAGTTTAACAGGTATTCGTGTTGTTCGTGCCTACAATGCTGAAGAATATCAAAATGAAAAATTTGCAGCAGCAAATGATGAATTGACACGCTTGAATTTGTTTGTCAACCGTCTTATGGCTATTTTGAACCCTATCATGATGGGGATTTCAAGTGGTTTGAGTGTGGCGATTTACTGGATTGGGGCCTATGTAATCAACGATGCTGCTCCGACAGCGCGTCTCCCTCTCTTTAGTGACATGGTTGTTTTCATGTCTTATGCCATGCAGGTTGTCATGGGCTTCCTTCTCATGGGGGCGCTTTTCATCGTTCTTCCCCGAACCATGGTCTCTGCTAAGCGGATTAGTCAGGTTTTAGATTTGCATTCTTCTATCCAAAATCCTGCTCAAGTGCAGCAGGCTGATGAAAACCTAAAAGGTCAGGTCGAGTTTAAGGATGTGACCTTCCGCTATGCGGCAAATTCGGAGGCGGTTATCGAGCATGTTAGCTTTAGAGCAGAAGCTGGTCAAATAGTGGCCTTTATTGGGTCAACAGGTTCTGGTAAATCAACTCTGGTCAATCTGATTCCACGTTTCTACGATGTATCAGCAGGAGAAATTCTGGTAGACGGTCTTAATGTTCAAGATTATGACTTGAATGATTTGCGCAACAAGGTTGGTTATATTCCTCAGAAAGCGGTTCTCTTTTCAGGTGATGTTAAGGGCAATCTAGACTTTGGACAGAGTCAAGAAACACCACTTAGTGAGCAGGCTATGTGGCAGGCTTTGGAGTTAGCCCAGTCTAAGAACTTTATCGAAGACAAGGAAGCGGGCTTAGCGTCAGAAGTGGCCCAAGGAGGAACTAACTTCTCAGGTGGTCAAAGACAGCGTCTGGCCATTGCACGTGCCTTGGCTCGGAAGCCAGAAATCCTCATCTTTGATGACTCCTTCTCAGCCTTGGACTACAAGACAGACCGTGTCCTACGCCAAGAGCTAGCAGAGAGAACCAAGTCTATGACCAAGCTCATTGTTGCACAGCGTATTTCAACGATTATGGATGCAGATTTGATTTTGGTTTTGGATCAAGGAAAAGTCGTGGGACAAGGTACCCACAAGGAACTTCTAGCTAATAACGAAGTTTACCAAGAAATTGCCTATTCACAACTATCGAAGGAGGAATTGGAACATGGAAAATAAGAAAATGTCTCTTTTGAAACAGAGTAAACCCTATCTTGCAGGCCTCCAGTTTGCCCTTCTGATAGCCTTTCTAGCAACAATCGTATCCAATATCATTACTGTCTATGGTCCAACTCGCATCAAGGAAATGACTAATATTATTGCCAGTGGTCTGGAAACAAGTGTGGATGTCGCGGCGGTTGCAGCTATTGGTGGTTTTTTGGCCGTGATTTATGTGATCGGACTTCTATCAAATTATTTACAGGCCTTTCTGTTTACAACAGCTATTCAACGTTTTTCAGAGCGTTTGAGAAGAGCTATTGCAGAGAAAATCAATAGCCTGCCATTGGGATATTTTGATGGACATTCTCAAGGGGATACCTTGTCTCGTGTAACCAATGATGTTGACACTGCAGCCCAGTCCCTTAATCAAAGTCTGGGAACAGTTCTTTCATCTAGTTTATTGGTCTTAGCAGTCTTGGTAACCATGTTTGGGATGAACTGGATTTTAGCCTTGGTGACGGTTGTGTCAACTCTTATCGGTTTTGCTTTCGTATCCATCTTTATGGGCAAATCACAGGGCTTCTTTAAGAGTCAGCAACAGGATTTGGCAGCTGTAAATGGTTATGTGGAAGAAATGTACTCTGGTCATAACGTGGTGACCAGCTACAATGCTATCGAGAGCACGAAAGAAGAGTTTGCGACATTAAACCATCGTCTGTATGACAGTATATGGAAATCTCAGTTTATTTCAGGGATTATGATGCCGATTATGGTGTTTATTGGGAACTTTAGCTATGCCTTAGTGATTATCGTTGGTGCAGCCTTAGCTCTGAATGGGCAGATTAGTATCGGGATTATCGTTGCCTTTATGGCCTACGTTCGTATCTTTTCTCAGCCCCTTTCCCAAATTGCTCAAGGGATTACTAGTCTTCAGCAGGCTAGCGCAGCCATGGGACGTGTCTTCGAATTCTTAGGTGAAGAGGAAATGGAAGATGAATCTCATAAAGAAAGACAGTTGAGCGATATGAAAGGGCAAGTGGTCTTTGATCGAGTTTCCTTTGGTTACACACCAGAGCGAACCATCATTAATGACTTTTCTGCGACCGCTCATGCAGGTCAAAAGGTTGCCATTGTCGGACCGACTGGAGCTGGGAAGACAACTATTGTCAATCTTTTGATGAAGTTCTATGAGATTGATAAGGGAAGCATCCGTATTGATGGTGTCGATACCAAAGAGATGAAGCGTTCGGAAGTGCATGATGCCTTTTCAATGGTCTTGCAGGACACTTGGCTCTTTGAAGGAACCATTCGCGACAATCTTATCTATAACCAAGAGGGTATTAGTGATGAGCGCGTGATTGAAGCCAGCAAGGCTGTAGGGATTCACCACTTTATCATGACCCTACCAGATGGTTACGATACCGTCTTGGACGATACGGTAACCTTGTCTGTCGGGCAAAAACAACTCTTGACCATTGCTCGTGCTTTGCTGAAAGATGCACCACTCCTAATCCTAGATGAGGCGACCTCTTCGGTTGATACACGGACGGAGGAATTGATTCAGAAAGCTATGGATCGTTTGATGGAAGGCAGAACTTCCTTTGTTATCGCCCACCGCTTGTCTACTATCCGAAATGCTGATCTTATTCTAGTCATGAAAGATGGAAATACCATCGAGCAAGGAAATCATGACGAGCTAATGATGCAAGCTGGTTTTTACGCTGACCTCTACAACAGTCAGTTTACAGAAGATGAAGTAGAAGAATAAACCCAAAGAAGGCTTGACGGCCTTCTTTTTCTGCACTATACTAGAAGACAAGTGCTTCCCTGCAAATAAAATTTGAGTAAGTGATGAGAAAATATATGAAAAATTATCAAGAATGGTATGGCCACGTTGCTAGTAACATTAAAAATAAGCCCTTCCTTCTGAGCTTGTTAAGAACTTTCAATCGGTTCATGACAGTAGTTATGCCTATAGTATATCTGACCTTGTTAACCACTATCTATTTTCGAGAAGGATTTGGGAAACAGGTCTTGATGTATGTGTTTATCCCTGCATCAGGTTTTGTGATTTTGTCCTTTCTTCGTAAGAAAATCAGTGCCTCTAGGCCTTATGAGGAATGGGATATTAAACCTTTGCTTGACAGAGATAGTCCGGGTCAGTCTATGCCCAGTCGTCATGTCTTTTCAGCAACCATTATCTCCACGTCTTGCTTGCATGCTAGTCTAACTATGGGGATGATTTGTTTGACATTATCAGCCTTCCTAGGTCTAGTGAGAGTCTTAGGTGGCGTGCATTTTCCAAAGGATGTAGTGGTTGGTTATATTTGTGCTCTTGTGTGGGGTGTGCTTTTCTTTCTATTTTGACCTGTAAGTTAAGGCGGTCCTACAACCACTTACAAGTCTAAAGTAACCACTTGCTTTTTTGCTCTTGTTTTCTTATTTTAGCTTTGATATAGTAGAGTCAGAAAGGAGATGGAATGAAGTTACGAATCGAAATTGACAGCAATTTAGAGGAAACTGAAATTGTCATCAAGGCAGCGGCTTTGACAGATGAGATTGCGGATTTACAGCGCCTCTTGCAAGAATCCAAGTCTCCTAGGTTGATTTTTTATAAGGGGACGGGTGAATACTACTTAGACTTGTCAGAAATTCTCTTCTTTGAGACGGAAGGTAGCAAGATTTATGCCCATACTCAGAAAGATGCCTACGAGGTTCGGCTTAAACTCTATGAGTTGGAGTCTATCCTGCCCCGTTATTTCAGTCGAGTATCCAAGTCAACTATCGCTAATATCCGTCAGGTTTACTCGGTGGACAAGTCCTTTTCAGGAACGGGCACCATTTCCTTTTATCAGACCCACAAGGAGGTTCATGTCTCACGACATTACCAATCCCTCCTAAAAGAAAATTTAAGAAACATGAGGTAAGAACATGAAAAAGAAATCATTTGGTATTGTGTTGCTCATTTTGGCGGCTTTAATATTATTACAAGGGAATTTTGGAATCCCTTCATTCGGTGGGCAAATTTGGCCTTTGCTTGGTATTGCATTTTTTGCCTATCAATCAGTTGGAGCTTTGTTGCGTCGTCACTTAACTTCAGCCTCTTTTACATCCCTAGTGGCCTTAATGATTGCTAACCACTTTTATGGCATTTTACCAATTCCCAATCAGTCATTGTTCTGGGCAAGTATTTTAATCGTAATGGGTGTCAGCGCACTCACTCATTCTAACAGAACTTGGAATGGGAAAAAATGGTGGTATGATGGTAAAAAGACCATTCTTACAGATAAGGAAGTCGCTTTTGGGACTGGGACTTTCTACAAGCAAGACCAAGAATTGGTAGAGGATCAAGTAGAAGTTGGTTTTGGCAATGCCAAGATTTATTATGACAATGCAGAGATGTTGGGAGATAGCGCAACCTTGAAGATAGAAGTCGGTTTTGGGAATGCAGTTATCTATGTTCCTCAACATTGGGGAGTTGATTTAAAGGTAGAAACTTTCTGTGGCGTAGCCAAGGCAGATACTCCTCTAGCCCCAACCAGCAAAACCTTGATTATCCGTGGAGATGTGGCCTTTGGGAAGTTGGGAATTGTCTACGTTAAATAAAAAAATCTTCCAATTCCCTTGCAAAAATGAAGAAAGTGTGATAACATAGTACGGTATGTGGTGCTAGCACATCCGCTATATTAGATCTAATAGGAGGAAAACACAATGGCTAAAGTATGTTACTTTACAGGTCGTAAGACTGTATCAGGAAACAACCGTTCACACGCGATGAACCAAACAAAACGTGCCGTAAAACCAAACCTTCAAAAAGTTACTGTTCTTATCGATGGTAAACCTAAAAAAGTTTGGGCTTCAGCTCGTGCTTTGAAATCAGGTAAAGTTGAACGCGTTTAATAATAAAAGTAAGGAGACCTTAGGGTCTTTTTTCTTTTGTTGTAGGTATAAAATCATTTGAAAAACGGAGTAAATATCCGCTGATACAGTATTCTGCTTTTACACTTGGGCTGAAATATGATAAAATAGAGTATCAACTAGTTGAGGTAAAAAGGATGACTGTAAAAATTAATACAAAAGATGGTCAAATCGAACTAACAGATGAAGTGATTGCAACCGTCGTAGGTGGAGCAGCAACTGAGATTTTTGGTGTGGTCGGTATGGCTAGTAAAAATGCCCTCAAAGATAATTTCCAAGCCCTTCTAGGTAAGGAAAATTATTCCAAAGGTGTCGTCGTAAAAGCGACCGAAGATGGCAGTATTGCAGTTGATGTATATACCGTGTTGAGCTACGGAACAAAGATTAGCGAAGTGTCAAAAAACATTCAAGAGCGTGTTCGTTTTAGTTTGGAAAACCAGCTTGGAATTACTGCTCAGACTGTAAATGTCTACATTCAAAATATCAAAGTTGTAGGAGAATAACCGTGTCAAAAATTACTACTAGCTTATTTCAAGAAATGGTGCAGGCTGCATCAACTCGCTTGAATAAGCAAGCTGAATATGTCAATTCATTAAACGTCTTTCCAGTTCCAGATGGAGATACTGGAACAAACATGGGAATGACCATTGAAAATGGTGCTAAAGAAGTTGCAGATAAGCCAGCTTCTACAGTTGGCGAGGTAGCGAGCATTCTTGCTAAAGGTCTTTTGATGGGTGCGCGTGGGAACTCAGGAGTTATTACATCTCAGCTTTTCCGTGGATTTTCACAAGCTATCAAGGATAAAGACGAGTTAACAGGTAAAGACTTGGCCCTTGCCTTCCAATCAGGTGTGGAAGTTGCTTATAAAGCAGTGATGAAACCAGTTGAAGGAACGATTTTGACAGTTTCTCGTGGGGCTGCTATCGGTGCTAAGAAAAAAGCTGAGCAAACAGATGACGCTGTTGAAGTAATGCGTGCAGCTTTAGAGGGTGCTAAAACAGCTCTAGCTAAAACACCAGACATGCTTCCAGTATTGAAAGAAGTTGGAGTTGTGGACTCAGGTGGTCAAGGACTGGTCTTCATCTACGAAGGTTTCCTTTCAGCCCTTACTGGCGAATATATTACATCTGAGGACTTTGTAGCGACTCCTGCCAACATGAGTGAAATGATCAATGCAGAGCACCACAAGTCTGTAGCTGGTCATGTAGCAACTGAGGACATTACCTTTGGTTACTGTACTGAAATCATGGTAGCTCTTAAGCAAGGTCCAACCTATGCTAAAGATTTTGACTACGACGAGTTCCGTAACTACTTGAATGAACTTGGGGACTCTCTCCTTGTTGTCAATGATGATGAAATCGTCAAAGTCCATGTCCATACAGAAGATCCAGGACTTGTTATGCAAGAAGGTCTTAAATATGGTAGCTTGGTAAAGGTAAAAGTTGACAATATGCGTAACCAACACGAAGCACAGGTTGAGAAAGAAGCTACTCAAGTTAGCAAACCAGCTGAAGAAAAAGAGTATGCTTTGATTGCTGTAGTAGCTGGTAAAGGTCTAGCAGATATCTTCCGTTCGCAAGGTGTGGATTATGTTATCGAAGGCGGTCAAACTATGAACCCTTCAACAGAAGACTTTATCAAGGCTGTTGAACAGGTCAACGCTCGTAACATCATCTTCCTGCCAAACAACAAGAATATTTTCATGGCAGCTCAATCTGCAGCAGAAGTTTTGGAGCAACCAGCAGTAGTGGTAGAGGCTCGTACTCTTCCTCAAGGTTTGACAAGTCTTCTTGCCTTTGATCCAAGCAAGTCTATCGAAGAAAACCAAGAGCGTATGACTGCTGCTCTTAGCGATGTCGTTAGCGGAAGCGTCACAACAGCTGTGCGTGATACAACTATTGATGGCATAGAAATCCATGAAAACGATAATCTTGGTATGGTGGATGGGAAAATCCTCGTGTCAAACCCTGATATGCACCAAACCTTGACTGAAACCTTGAAACATATGTTGGATGAAGACAGTGAAATCGTAACCTTCTATGTCGGTGAAGACGGAAGCGAAGAACTTGCCAATGAAATTGCCCAAGAAATCGCAGAAGAATTCGAAGACGTTGAAGTTGAGATTCACCAAGGGCAACAACCTGTTTACCCATACCTATTTAGTGTGGAATAAAAATTTAATAGATTAAAAAGAAAGTTGATTTTACAACTTTCTTTTTTTTATGACATTTGTCATATTTCCTCATGACAGAAGCTTCTAGTGATTCTACCTTCAAAGAATTATACTAGATGTATTAAATGGAGGAAGAAAAAAATGAAACATAAAGTAATTGTCGCAATGAGTTTAGTAGCAGCAGGAGTCATGACTTATCTCATGTTCTCAGGATTGGACGAAGACTTCTATCATTTTCCTTGGGAACTATTTGCAGGATTTGGCATGATGTCTTGGTTGATCCGAGAAGGCTTGAAATTGGTCTCAGATGTGAAAAAGGAGTTTGAAAAATGAAAAAAGCGTTTCTCTATCTTTTTATTGGACTATCACTAGTGGTATGGTTGGTAGAAATGTTTACAGGTTGGTTTGATCAAGCCTTCCTTCACCAATTCATCCGTGGTGCCTGGGGACTAGGATTTATGATTTTTATCGCCTTTCCGATGGGAAAGAAGTGGCTGAAAGGAGAATATCATGAACATAATTAAGGTAGAAAGCTTAAATAAAAATATCAAGGGTAAAGCTATTTTGAAGGATATTTCCTTTGAGGTAGCTGAAGGTGAATGCGTCGCCTTGATTGGACCCAATGGTGCTGGGAAGACCACACTCTTGGACTGTCTGCTTGGAGATAAACTGGTCACAAGCGGTCAAGTATCCATCCAAGGCTTGTCAGTGACGAGTTCTCAGTTAGACTATATTAGAGGTTATCTGCCTCAAGAAAATGTCATCGTTCAGAAATTAAAGGTCAAAGAGTTGATTGCTTTCTTTCAACGTATCTATCCAAATCCCTTGAGCAACCAGGAAATCGATCAACTATTGCAGTTTGACCAGCAACAAAAAGAGCAATTCGCAGAAAAATTGTCAGGTGGACAAAAGCGTCTCTTCTCTTTTGTCTTGACCTTGATTGGGCGACCAAAGCTTGTCTTTTTAGATGAACCAACTGCTGCCATGGATACTTCAACTCGTCAACGCTTTTGGGAAATTGTTCAGGAACTAAAAGCTAAGGGAGTTACCATTCTCTATTCCTCCCATTATATCGAAGAGGTAGAGCATACAGCGGACCGAATCTTGGTCTTGAATAAGGGAGAGTTGATTCGCGATACAACACCTCTAGCCATGCGCAGTGAGGAGATTGAAAAGCACTTTATCCTTCCTCTAGCATACAAGGAAGTCATTGAGCAGTCTAACTTGGTTGAAAACTGGTCACAAAAACAAGATGCTTTGCAAGTAGTTACACGTGAAGCGGATGCTTTTTGGCAACTGTTAGTGCAAGCAGGATGTAGCATACAAGAAATTGAAGTCAATAATCGCAGTTTGCTGGATACAATCTTTGAAGAAACACAAAAGGGAGATGACTAAGATGAAACGATGGATCGCATTAAATAAGATAGAATTCCTATTAACCAAACGGCAACTAGTCTATTATCTCTTATCAGTGGGGATGCCGACAGCCTTCTATTTATTCTTTTCAGGCATGTATCAGGATACACCAGGTGGACCTGCGAATTTTATGCGCGACTACCTCATCTCCATGACGGCCTTTTCCATGATGTCGACCGCTATCTTTTCATTCCCAGCTGTCTTACATACCGACAAGATGAACAACTGGCATAAAACATTGCGCCATAGCCCTGTAAATATGGTAGAATATTATCTATCAAAGATAACAAGTATGATGGTTGATTATTTGGTCTCAATTCTGGTTGTTTTCTCAGTTGGGCATTTTGTAAGAGGTGTAGAGATGCCTCTAGGAAGCTGGATTGGGGCTGCGATTTTGCTTATTTTGGGAAGTATTGCTTTTGTAGCGCTTGGTTTGACCTTAACTCTCTTACCGACTAGTCAGCTGATGTCTGTCGTGGGCAATCTTCTCTATCTAGGCTTGGCTGTTTTAGGCGGACTCTGGATGCCCATCTCTTTATTTCCAGACTGGATGCAAGCAATCGGGAAGCGCCTACCAAGCTATCAGTTGATGGAATTGATCAAGACCTTCTTAAATGAGGGTGGCCTCAATCTATCAGCCACAGTTTATCTACTTGTTTTTTCAGCAGTTTTGTTTGGTTTGACCATTTACCTTCAAGGTCATAAGGAGAATGCTTAATGCTTGAAAGACTGAAAAGCATACATTATATGTTTTGGGCCAGTTTAATTTTTATGATTTTCCCCATCCTACCTGTAGTGACTGGGGAACTAGCTGTCTGGCATTTATTGATTGATATTCTATTTATAGTGGCGTATTTGGGTGTTTTAACAACTAAGATCCTTCGTCTATCCTGGATTTTCTGGGGGATCATGCTGGTCTATGTTGCTGGAAATACCGCCTTTGTTGCTGTGAACTATATCTGGTTCTTCTTTTTCCTTTCCAATCTCTTAATTTATCATTTCGGTGTACGTAGTTTAAAGTCTTTACATGTCTGGACTTTTCTCCTTGCTCAAGTGCTTGTTGTGGGACAACTGTTGATTATTCAGAAAATCGAAGTTGAGTTTCTACTCTATCTACTTGCAATTCTCACTTTTATCGATTTAATGACTTTTGGCTTGGTTCGGATTCGTATTGTGGAGGATTTGAAAGAAGCTCAGGCTAAGCAAAATGCCCAGATAAATCTATTGCTTGCTGAAAATGAACGCAGTCGTATCGGTCAAGATTTGCATGATAGCTTGGGACATACCTTTGCTATGTTGAGTGTCAAGACAGATTTAGCCTTGCAGTTATTTCAGATGGAGGCTTATCTACAGGTGGAAAAGGAATTAAGAGAAATACAGCAAATTAGCAAAGAATCAATGCGTGAAGTGCGAACCATTGTGGAAAATCTTAAGTCTAGAACTTTGACATCCGAACTAGAGACTGTGAAAAAGATGTTAGAAATTGCTGGAATTGAGGTGGAAATAGCTAATCAACTAGATACAGCTAGCTTAACTCGGGAATTGGAGTCAACGGCTTCCATGATTTTGCTTGAGTTAGTGACCAATATCATCAAGCATGCCAAAGCTTCTAAGACCTACTTAAAATTAGAACGGACAGAGAAAGAGCTCATTCTAACAGTGAGAGATGATGGCTGTGGTTTTACTTCTCTAAAGGGAGATGAGCTCCATACAGTTCGAGATCGTGTCCTTCCATTTTCGGGAGAGGTAAAGGTGATTAGTCAGAAACAACCGACAGAAGTTCAAGTTCGACTACCTTATAAGGAGAGAAAGTAGATGAAAGTATTAGTCGCAGAAGATCAAAGTATGTTGCGAGATGCTATGTGTCAATTGCTTGCCTTTCAACCAGATGTGGAGTCTGTCCTTCAAGCCAAGAATGGGCAAGAAGCAATCCAACTCTTAGAAAAAGAGACTGTAGATATCGCTATCCTTGACGTAGAAATGCCTGTTAGGACAGGTCTTGAAGTCTTGGAGTGGATACGAGCAGAAAAGCTTGAAACAAAGGTGGTTGTAGTGACGACATTCAAGCGTCCAGGATATTTTGAGCGTGCAGTCAAGGCTGGAGTGGATGCTTATGTATTAAAGGAACGAAGCATTGCAGACCTCATGCAAACCTTGCACACCGTCCTCGAAGGACGCAAGGAATATTCGCCTGAATTGATGGAAGTGGTGATGACGCATCCCAATCCATTAACAGAGCAAGAAATCGCAGTTTTAAAGGGAATCGCTCAGGGTTTCTCTAATCAAGAAATTGCAGACAAACTTTATCTATCCAACGGAACAGTCCGGAACTATGTCACCAATATTCTTTCGAAACTAGATGCAGGTAATCGAACAGAGGCAGCTAATATCGCGAAAGAATCTGGTTGGTTGTGATACTATCATATCTCGAAAACCATTATGTGCTAAAATTGATGGGATTGAATGGAACAATACTAACTTTAGGAGGGTGGGATTCCTCCTTTTTCTTTTTTGGGGGAGCACTACAAAAGAGCTAAAATTAACAATAAAAAAGAAAAAAATCTTGACAATCAAGGGAAAAATTTGTTACAATAATAGACGGTACTTTTTACTTTTGGTCTCTCAAGAGTGTACAGGGACGTGCTGACAAATGTTGCAAAAGTACACACAGATGATAGCTGTCACCAAGTGTATCATCACCAAAAATAAAAAAAACACAGGAGAATGTAGATGCCTACAATTAACCAATTGGTTCGCAAACCGCGTAAATCAAAAGTAGAAAAATCTAAATCACCAGCTTTGAACGTTGGTTACAACAGTCATAAAAAAGTTCAAACAAACGTTTCTTCACCACAAAAACGTGGTGTTGCAACTCGTGTTGGAACAATGACACCTAAAAAACCTAACTCAGCCCTTCGTAAATTCGCTCGTGTACGTTTGAGCAACCTTATCGAAGTTACTGCCTACATCCCAGGTATCGGACACAACTTGCAAGAGCACAGCGTGGTGCTTCTTCGTGGTGGACGTGTAAAAGACCTTCCAGGGGTACGTTACCATATCGTCCGTGGTGCACTTGATACTGCAGGTGTTAACGATCGTAAACAAGGCCGTTCTAAATACGGTACTAAACGTCCAAAAGCATAAGGAAAGGGGATAAAGAGAAATGAGTCGTAAAAATAGAGCTCCAAAACGTGACGTATTGCCAGATCCGCTTTACAATTCACAACTAGTTACTCGTCTTATCAACCGCGTTATGCTTGATGGTAAACGTGGTACAGCTGCTTCAATCGTTTACGGTGCCTTTGAGCAAATCAAAGAAGCTACTGGAAACGATGCACTTGAAGTATTTGAAACAGCTATGGAAAACATCATGCCTGTACTTGAAGTACGTGCACGTCGTGTTGGTGGTTCTAACTACCAAGTCCCAGTTGAAGTTCGTCCAGAACGTCGTACAACACTTGGACTTCGTTGGTTGGTAACAATCGCTCGTCTTCGTGGTGAACACACAATGCAAGACCGTCTTGCAAAAGAAATCTTGGATGCTGCTAACAACACTGGTGCAGCTGTTAAGAAACGTGAAGACACTCACCGTATGGCTGAAGCTAACCGTGCATTCGCACACTTCCGTTGGTAAAATCATGATGCTAGGAACGGTAAGGATGCAAGGTGAAAATAGGAAACTGACGCAGTATTCGATGAATACAAGGAAGTTTATCTTTTTCACACAGCATCCCGTTTCAGTTCAAATCGGCTAACTAACTTTAGCCCGAGTTCAATTCAACTTGTAAATCTACAAGTCGAAACCAACAATAGCATGAAAACATTGAGAACGGGTAGGTCCTGCCTATCCGTTTTTATTAAAATCGTGTTATAATAGAATAGAAATCAAAAATAAATAGGAGAAACAAACCTCATGGCACGCGAATTTTCACTTGAAAAAACTCGTAATATCGGTATCATGGCTCACGTCGATGCTGGTAAAACAACAACTACTGAGCGTATTCTTTACTACACTGGTAAAATCCACAAAATCGGTGAAACTCACGAAGGTGCGTCACAAATGGACTGGATGGAGCAAGAGCAAGAACGTGGTATCACTATCACATCTGCTGCGACAACAGCTCAATGGGACAACCACCGCGTAAACATTATCGACACACCAGGACACGTGGACTTCACAATCGAAGTACAGCGTTCTCTTCGTGTATTGGATGGTGCTGTTACCGTTCTTGACTCACAATCAGGTGTTGAGCCTCAAACTGAAACAGTTTGGCGTCAAGCAACTGAGTATGGAGTTCCACGTATCGTATTTGCCAACAAAATGGACAAAATCGGTGCTGACTTCCTTTACTCTGTAAGTACACTTCACGATCGTCTTCAAGCAAATGCACACCCAATCCAATTGCCAATCGGTTCTGAAGATGACTTCCGTGGTATCATCGACTTGATTAAGATGAAAGCTGAAATCTATACTAACGACCTTGGTACAGATATCCTTGAAGAAGATATTCCAGCTGAATACCTTGACCAAGCTCAAGAATATCGTGAAAAATTGGTTGAAGCAGTTGCTGAAACTGACGAAGAATTGATGATGAAATACCTCGAAGGTGAAGAAATCACTAACGAAGAATTGAAAGCTGGTATCCGTAAAGCAACTATCAACGTTGAATTCTTCCCAGTATTGTGTGGTTCTGCCTTCAAGAACAAAGGTGTTCAATTGATGCTTGATGCGGTTATCGACTACCTTCCAAGCCCACTTGACATCCCAGCTATCAAAGGTATTAACCCAGACACAGACGCTGAAGAAACTCGTCCAGCCTCTGACGAAGAGCCATTTGCAGCTCTTGCCTTCAAGATTATGACTGACCCATTCGTAGGTCGTTTGACATTCTTCCGTGTTTACTCAGGTGTTCTTCAATCAGGTTCATACGTATTGAACACTTCTAAAGGTAAACGTGAACGTATCGGACGTATCCTTCAAATGCACGCTAACAGCCGTCAAGAAATTGACACTGTTTACTCAGGTGATATCGCTGCTGCCGTTGGTTTGAAAGATACTACAACTGGTGACTCATTGACAGATGAAAAAGCTAAAATCATCCTTGAGTCAATCAACGTTCCAGAACCAGTTATCCAATTGATGGTTGAGCCAAAATCTAAAGCTGACCAAGACAAGATGGGTATCGCCCTTCAAAAATTGGCTGAAGAAGATCCAACATTCCGCGTTGAAACAAACGTTGAAACTGGTGAAACAGTTATCTCTGGTATGGGTGAGCTTCACCTTGACGTCCTTGTTGACCGTATGCGTCGTGAGTTCAAAGTTGAAGCGAACGTAGGTGCTCCTCAAGTATCTTACCGTGAAACATTCCGCGCTTCTACTCAAGCACGTGGATTCTTCAAACGTCAGTCTGGTGGTAAAGGTCAATTCGGTGATGTATGGATTGAATTTACTCCAAACGAAGAAGGTAAAGGATTCGAATTCGAAAACGCAATTGTCGGTGGTGTGGTTCCTCGTGAATTTATCCCAGCGGTTGAAAAAGGTTTGGTAGAATCTATGGCTAACGGTGTACTTGCAGGTTACCCAATGGTTGACGTTAAAGCTAAGCTTTACGATGGTTCATACCACGATGTCGACTCATCTGAAACTGCCTTCAAGATCGCGGCTTCACTTGCCCTTAAAGAAGCTGCTAAATCAGCACAACCAGCTATCCTTGAGCCAATGATGCTTGTAACAATCACTGTTCCAGAAGAAAACCTTGGTGATGTTATGGGGCACGTAACTGCTCGTCGTGGACGTGTAGATGGTATGGAAGCACACGGTAACAGCCAAATCGTTCGTGCTTACGTTCCACTTGCTGAAATGTTCGGTTACGCAACAGTTCTTCGTTCTGCATCTCAAGGACGTGGTACATTCATGATGGTATTTGACCACTATGAAGATGTACCTAAGTCAGTACAAGAAGAAATCATTAAGAAAAACAAAGGTGAAGACTAATCAGTCCTTACTATAGAAGGAAGTCACTTAGTGGCTTCCTTTTTTGTATAGTTATGATAAATTTCATTAAGTCTGCAAACGTACAGTGCACTCAAAAAAATTTCATATAAAAATGAGTTAAAGAAATTTACAATATAAATGCAAATAAATTGCTAAAGAATGTGAATTATATTTTAAAACTTATAAAAAATAGAATAATATTCATAAATAAACGTTAAAATAGAAAATTCAGAAAATTTCTTCGTTTCTCTTGAAAAATTTTGAAAAAATGGTATGATAGTAACAAGTTATTTTAAGTGAAGAGAAAGGGGAACAATGGAGAAAATCAGTTTAGAATCTCCTAAGACGGGGTCGGATCTAGTTTTGGAAACACTTCGTGATTTAGGAATTGATACCATCTTTGGTTATCCTGGTGGTGCGGTCTTGCCTTTTTATGATGCGATATATAATTTTAAAGGCATTCGCCACATTCTGGGACGCCATGAGCAAGGCTGTCTGCATGAAGCTGAAGGTTATGCCAAATCAACTGGAAAGTTGGGTGTTGCCGTCGTCACTAGCGGACCGGGAGCAACAAATGCCATTACAGGGATTGCGGATGCCATGAGCGACAGTGTTCCCCTTTTGGTATTTACAGGTCAGGTGGCGCGAGCAGGGATTGGGAAGGATGCCTTTCAGGAGGCAGACATCGTGGGAATTACCATGCCAATCACTAAGTACAATTACCAAGTTCGTGAGACAGCCGATATTCCGCGTATCATTACGGAAGCTGTTCATATTGCAACTACAGGTCGACCAGGCCCAGTAGTAATTGACCTACCTAAAGATGTATCTGCTTTGGAAACAGACTTCATTTATTCACCAGAAGTGAACCTACCAAGCTATCAACCAACTCTTGAGCCAAATGATATGCAAATCAAGAAAATCTTGAAGCAATTATCCAAGGCTAAAAAGCCAGTCTTGCTAGCTGGTGGTGGGATTAGTTATGCTGAAGCTGCTGCGGAATTAAATGAATTTGCAGAGCGCTATCAAATTCCAGTGGTAACCAGTCTTTTGGGACAAGGAACGATTGCAACGAGTCATCCACTCTTCCTTGGAATGGGAGGCATGCACGGGTCATTCGCAGCTAATATTGCCATGACAGAAGCGGACTTTATGATTAGTATTGGTTGTCGTTTCGATGACCGCTTGACGGGGAATCCTAAGACCTTCGCTAAGAATGCTAAGGTTGCCCACATTGATATTGACCCAGCTGAGATTGGCAAGATTATTAGTGCAGATATTCCTGTAGTTGGAGATGCTAAGAAGGCCTTGCAAATGTTGCTGGCTGAACCGACAGTTCATAACAATACTGAAAAATGGATTGAAAAAGTTACTAAAGACAAAAACCGTGTTCGTTCTTATGATAAGAAAGAACGTGTGGTTCAACCTCAGGCCGTTATTGAACGCATCGGTGAGTTGACGAATGGTGATGCCATTGTTGTCACTGACGTAGGACAACATCAAATGTGGACAGCTCAGTATTATCCTTACCAAAATGAACGTCAGTTAGTGACTTCAGGTGGTTTGGGAACGATGGGATTTGGAATTCCAGCAGCAATTGGAGCTAAAATTGCTAACCCAGATAAAGAAGTAGTCTTGTTTGTTGGAGATGGTGGTTTCCAAATGACCAACCAAGAATTGGCTATTTTGAATATTTACAAAGTGCCAATCAAGGTGATTATGCTGAACAATCACTCACTTGGAATGGTTCGCCAGTGGCAGGAATCTTTCTATGAAGGTAGAACATCAGAGTCAGTCTTTGATACCCTTCCTGATTTCCAATTGATGGCGCAGGCTTATGGCATTAAAAACTATAAGTTTGACAATCCTGAGACCTTGGCTCAAGACCTTGAAGTTATCACTGAGGATGTTCCTATGCTAATCGAGGTAGATATTTCTCGTAAGGAACAGGTGTTACCAATGGTACCAGCTGGTAAGAGTAATCATGAGATGTTGGGGGTGAAGTTCCATGCGTAGAATGTTAACGGCAAAACTACAAAATCGTTCAGGAGTCCTCAATCGTTTTACAGGTGTCCTATCTCGTCGTCAGGTTAATATTGAAAGCATCTCTGTTGGAGCAACAGAAGACCCGAATGTATCACGTATCACTATTATTATTGATGTTACTTCTCATGATGAAGTGGAGCAAATCATCAAGCAACTTAATCGTCAGATTGATGTGATTCGCATTCGTGATATTACAGACAAGCCTCATTTGGAGCGCGAGGTAATTTTGGTTAAGATGTCAGCGCCAGCTGAGAAGCGCGCTGAGATTCTAGCGATTATTCAACCTTTCCGTGCAACAGTGGTAGACGTAGCTCCAAGCTCGATTACCATTCAGATGACAGGAAATGCTGAAAAGAGTGAAGCTCTATTGCGAGTTATTCGACCATATGGTATTCGCAATATTGCTCGAACTGGTGCAACTGGATTTACCCGCGATTAATACTCTTCGAAAATTAAATTCAAATCACGTCAGCTTTGCCTTGCCGTAGGTATATGTTACTGACTCCGTCAGTCTTATTTACAACCTCAAAGCAGTGCTTTGAGCAGTCTGTGGCTAGCTTCCTAATTTGCTCTTTGATTTTCATTGAGTATAAAAATATTTTAAATTTGTTAAACCAGCCTAAAAGGCAATAAATAATAGAAAAGAGAGAAAAAACTATGGCAGTTCAAATGGAATACGAAAAAGATGTTAAAGTAGCAGCACTTGACGGTAAAAAAATCGCCGTTATTGGTTATGGTTCGCAAGGACATGCGCATGCTCAAAACTTGCGTGATTCAGGTCGCGATGTCATCATCGGTGTACGTCCAGGTAAATCTTTTGATAAAGCAAAAGAAGATGGATTTGACACTTACACAGTAGCAGAAGCAACTAAATTGGCTGATGTTATCATGATTTTAGCACCAGACGAAATCCAACAAGAATTGTACGAAGCAGAAATCGCTCCAAACTTGGAAGCTGGAAACGCAGTTGGATTTGCTCATGGTTTCAACATTCACTTCGAATTTATCAAAGTACCTGCAGATGTAGATGTTTTCATGTGTGCACCTAAAGGACCAGGACACTTGGTACGCCGTACTTACGAAGAAGGATTTGGTGTTCCAGCTCTTTATGCAGTATATCAAGATGCAACAGGAAATGCGAAAAACATTGCTATGGACTGGTGTAAAGGTGTTGGAGCAGCACGTGTAGGTCTTCTTGAAACAACTTACAAAGAAGAAACTGAAGAAGATTTGTTTGGTGAACAAGCTGTACTTTGTGGTGGTTTGACTGCCCTTATTGAAGCAGGTTTCGAAGTCTTAACAGAAGCAGGTTACGCTCCAGAATTGGCTTACTTTGAAGTTCTTCACGAAATGAAATTAATCGTTGACTTGATCTATGAAGGTGGATTCAAGAAAATGCGTCAATCTATTTCAAACACTGCTGAATACGGTGACTATGTATCAGGTCCACGTGTGATTACTGAGCAAGTTAAAGAAAACATGAAAGCTGTCTTGGCAGACATCCAAAATGGTAAATTTGCAAATGACTTTGTAAATGACTATAAAGCTGGACGTCCAAAATTGACTGCTTACCGTGAACAAGCAGCTAACCTTGAAATTGAAAAAGTTGGTGCAGAATTGCGTAAAGCAATGCCATTCGTTGGTAAAAACGACGATGATGCATTTAAAATCTATAACTAATTGATAGAAATTAAGGTGAAGGCGAGTTGGGGGACTAACTCGCTTTTATAATCAATTCATCTCTCTTTTAAGGGGATGGATTGTGATAATATGAAATAGTCTAGGAGAAAATGATGTTAAGTTCAAAAGATATCATCAAGGCTCATAAGGTCTTGAACGGTGTGGTTGTGAATACTCCACTGGATTATGACCATTATTTATCGGAGAAGTATGGTGCTAAGATTTATTTGAAAAAGGAAAATGCCCAACGTGTTCGCTCTTTTAAAATTCGTGGTGCTTATTATGCCATTTCCCAGCTCAGCAAGGAAGAACGTGAGCGTGGGGTAGTCTGCGCTTCTGCGGGGAATCATGCGCAGGGAGTTGCCTATACTTGCAATGAAATGAAGATTCCTGCAACTATTTTCATGCCAATTACTACTCCGCAACAAAAAATTGGTCAGGTTCGTTTTTTTGGTGGGGATTTCGTAACCATTAAACTAGTTGGAGATACCTTTGATGCCTCAGCTAAAGCAGCTCAAGAATTTACAGTCTCTGAAAATCGTACCTTTATTGATCCCTTTGATGATGCCCATGTTCAAGCAGGTCAAGGGACAGTTGCTTATGAGATTTTAGAAGAAGCTCGAAAAGAATCGATTGATTTTGATGCTGTCTTGGTTCCTGTTGGTGGTGGCGGTCTCATTGCTGGGGTTTCTACCTATATCAAGGAAACAAGTCCAGAGATTGAGGTTATCGGAGTAGAGGCGAATGGAGCGCGTTCCATGAAGGCTGCCTTTGAAGCTGGTGGTCCAGTCAAACTCAAAGAAATTGACAAATTTGCGGATGGGATTGCTGTGCAAAAGGTAGGTCAGTTGACCTATGAGGCAACTCGTCAACATGTTCAAACTTTGGTAGGTGTTGATGAGGGATTGATTTCTGAAACCTTGATTGACCTCTACTCTAAGCAAGGGATTGTCGCAGAACCTGCTGGGGCGGCTAGTATCGCCTCTTTAGAGGTTCTAGCTGAGTATATCAAGGGGAAAACCGTTTGTTGTATCATTTCTGGAGGAAATAATGATATCAACCGTATGCCAGAAATGGAAGAGCGTGCCTTGATTTATGATGGAATTAAGCATTACTTTGTAGTGAATTTTCCACAGCGTCCAGGGGCTTTGCGTGAGTTTGTAAATGATATCTTGGGGCCAAATGATGATATCACACGTTTTGAGTATATCAAACGAGCTAGCAAGGGGACAGGCCCAGTATTGATTGGGATTGCCTTGGCAGATAAGCATGATTATGCAGGCTTGATTCGTCGAATGGAAGGTTTTGATCCATCTTATATTAACTTAAATGGTAATGAAACGCTCTATAATATGCTTGTCTGAGGACTAATAAAAAAATATCATATTATTTGCACAACTGATGTATAGGTGCTATAATGAGGGTGAAGAAAGGGGGCGATTCCTATGGACTTAGGAACTCTATCGTGCTATTTCTACTACTATTCATTATAGTACCTATTATTTTTTGATTCAGTTTATAATAATAAAAAAGAATCACTTGCTATATATAAGGGTATTATTTAGAATACAATATTTTATATATAACTAATTTAAAAATCGTCTAAATATAATAGCAAATAGAGAAAATAATCAGTATTTATGAGACAGATTTGGTGATTTAATTGATAAAATTGATCTGATACTTGTAAAATGAGAGTAGTAGAAAAGTTTGTGACATTAGTAAGTCATATTCTAGATGTTGACTATGAGATGGTGTTTGAAAAGAATATGTAAAATCTGATGAAACAAGTTCATTGTACCAGTTGAAAAAGAAAATAAGATTTAAATAATGCCAGGAAGGGACCTCAGACAAAGAGAAAGGAAAGAGATAGTTAATAGATAATCAGAGGAAAATATTATCTTTGCTAGCTTTAATAATTTAAAAGGAATGTATAGAATTACTTGAATATGACTCCTGTCTATCCTATAGAGCAGCTGGTATGTAGTTTATATGAATATTATTACACATTATAGGTTTAATAATGCAATTATTTTTTAGGTGCTTACTAATGATTTATAGTAAGCAAAAACCTATATATTATCGGATTTAATAAGATAGTAACAGAAAAATAAATCATTAATTTTATTGAATATATGTTTTTTTATTGACAAAACACATAAAAACGTATACAATTAAATATCGTAAAGAAGAAAATAGGAGAAGGACATGGCTAAGTCAAACTTTGAAAAAGTAGAATCAGTTGTTGGCTGGGTTCGTGATAAGAAAATCACAGGCTACCGTATCTCTAAAGAAACGAATGCGCGTGAAATGTCTATCATTGCTCTAGCGCAGGGTCGTGCAAAAGTAAAAAATATTTCATTTGAAACAGCTCTAGGTTTAATTGATTTCTATGAAAAAAATTATGAAAAATTTGAAGATTAATCTTTGGATAATGGCGGATTCTTGAATTGGGTCTGCCTTTTCATTTTGAGGATAGCAAAAAGACTGCAATTGATGCAGACTTTTCTTTTTATTTGAGATAACGTTGAAGGAATTCTTTTGTTCGGTCTTCTTTAGGATTGGTGAAGAGGTCTTCTGGTTTACCTTCTTCAGTAATTACACCCTTATCCATAAAGATAACACGGTGAGAGACATCACGGGCGAATTCCATTTCGTGGGTTACAACAATCATAGTCAAGCCTTCTTGAGCCAAATCTTGCATGATTTTGAGAACTTCTCCAACCATTTCTGGATCGAGAGCTGATGTTGGTTCATCAAAGAGAATAGCGTCAGGATTCATTGAAAGAGCGCGAGCGATGGCTACACGTTGTTTTTGACCACCTGAGAGTTGTTTTGGTTTGGCTTGCCAGTAGCGTTCTCCCATGCCGACTTTTTCCAAGTTTTCTTTGGCAATCTTTTCAGCTTCTGTACGTTCACGTTTAAGGACAGTTGTCTGAGCGACGATTGTATTTTCAAGCACGTTGAGATTTTCAAAGAGGTTAAAGGATTGGAAAACCATTCCCAACTTTTCACGGTATTGCGTGAGGTCATAGCCTTTTTCGAGGACGTTTTGTCCATGATAAAGGATTTGTCCATCAGTTGGTGTTTCAAGTAGGTTAATGGAGCGTAGGAAGGTTGATTTCCCGCTTCCAGAGCTTCCGATGATTGAGATAACTTCTCCCTTGTGGACAGTGAGTGAAATGTCTTTTAGCACTTCGTTTTGGCCATAGGATTTTTTGAGGTGTTTAATTTCAAGGATTGCTTGTGTCATTATTTCAAATCCTCCGTTTGCATTTGGTTAGCACCTGTAGTATAGGTATCCATGTCCATTCGACGTTCGATGAAGCGTAGGATACGTGTTACGGTGAAGGTGAGGACAAAGTAAATCACGGCGATGATTGTAAATGTCTGGAAGTATTGATAGGTTTGTGTTGCCACGGTATTTCCTGAGAAATAAAGTTCGACAACAGAGATAACGTTCAATACAGATGTATCTTTGATATTGATGACAAATTCATTACCCGTTGCTGGTAGGATGTTGCGTACTACTTGAGGTAGGACAACCTTACGCATGGTTTGGTTATGAGTCATACCAAGAGCAGTCGCAGCTTCAAATTGTCCCTTGTCAACTGCTAGGATACCACCACGAACGATTTCAGTCATGTAGGCACCAGTGTTGATCGAAACGATGAAGATAGCAGCTAGTGTACGGTCAAGGTTGATACCGAAAGCTTGGGCAGTTCCATAGTAGATAACCATCGATTGAACGATCATTGGCGTACCACGGAAAATTTCAATGTAGACATTGAGGATCCAGCCGACTAGTTTTTGTAGGCTGTAAATGGCTTTATTTTCAGATAGAGGAGCAGTACGGAAGACACCAATGGCAAGTCCAATAATGAGACCTGTGATGGTTCCGATGATAGAGATTAAAAGAGTGATACCAGCACCACGCAAGAGTTGTTGCCAGTTTTCAGAAAGAATTTTAGCGACTTGGCTAAAGAAACTACTGCTAGTCTCTTCAGTTGTTGTAGCTTCGGCAGGTTGCTCTTTGATCATACGATCCATCAAAGCAACTTGATCATCTTTCGAAATGGTTTCAATGCTGGCATTGATTTGGCTAATACGGTTGTCATCTTTACGAAGTCCAATGGCAATAGCTGTATTTTCCTCCCCCGTTTTGAAACCAGGTTCTACTTGGACCATCTTAAACTTAGAGTTCGCAGCTTCAGCGGTCAGAGCTTCTGGGCGCTCAGAAACATAGGCATCGATGACACCAGCTTCAAGAGCTTGGCGCATTTGAGCGAAGTCTCCCATGGCTGTTTCTTTTTTAGCACCTGGGATTTGTGCAATCAAGTCGTAAAGGTAAACACCTTGTTGAGAAGTGATTTTCGCACCATTAAAGTCATCCAAAGATTTAGCATTTGCGTAGGCAGAATCTTTTTTGACAAGCAAAACTGGTTCGCTAGTGTAGTAGCTGCTTGAAAAGGCAATTTCTTGTTTGCGTTCGGCAGTAGGACTCATACCTGCAATAATCATGTCAATCTTACCAGAAGTAAGGGCAGGAACTAGACCTTCCCACTTTGTTTTAACAACCAAAGGTTCTTTACCTAAGTCCTTAGCGATTTTCTTGGCGATTTGAACATCGTATCCGTTAGCATACTGGTTAGTCCCATCGATTTTGACAGCCCCATTACTATCATCGTCCTGAGTCCAGTTAAAGGGAGCATATGCCGCTTCCATCCCGATGCGTAAATATTCATCGGCTTGGGCAACATTAACAAATCCCAGCATCAGCAAGAGACTTGTGAAAATAGATAAGTATATTTTTCTCATGATTTCTCCTATTTCTAATCTATTAAAAAATAACTGTCTCCTATTTTATCGAAAAAAACTCTATTTTTCAATATAGGTAAGCCCTTACTTGAGAAAAAATGATATAATGATAGCAAAGATAAAAAGGGGGCTTAGTTGATGAAAAAAACTTTTTTCTTACTGGTGTTAGGCTTGTTTTGCCTTTTGCCATTCTCTGTTTTTGCCATTGATTTCAAGATAAACTCTTATCAAGGGGATTTGTATATTCATGCAGACAATACAGCAGAATTTAGACAGAAGATAGTTTACCAGTTTGAGGAGGACTTTAAGGGTCAAATTGTGGGACTTGGACGTGCTGGCAAGATGCCTAGTGGATTTGACATTGATCCTCATCCAACGGTTCAGGCCGCGAAAAACGGTGCTGAACTAGTAGACGTTACTAGCGAAGTGACAGAAGAGGCGAATGGTTACACTGTGAAAGTTTATAATCCAGGTCAGGAGGGCGACATAGTTGAAGTTGACCTAACATGGAATTTAAAAAATTTGCTTTTTCTATATGATGACATCGCTGAATTAAATTGGCAACCTCTGACAGATAGTTCAGGAGCTATTGGAAAGTTTGAATTTCATGTAAGGGGAGACAAGGGAGCGGAAAAACTCTTTTTCCATACAGGCAAACTTTTTAGAGAGGGAACGGTTGAAAAGAGTAATCTTGATTATACTATCCGTTTAGACAATCTTCCGCCTAAGCGTGGAGTTGAATTGCATGCCTATTGGCCTCGGACCGATTTTGCTAGCGCTAGGGATCAGGGATTGAAAGGGAATCGTTTAGAAGAGTTTAATAAGATAGAAGACTCGATTGTTAGAGAAAAAGAGCAAAGTAAACAACTCGTTACTTGGGTCTTCCCTTCCATACTTTCCATCTCTCTGTTATTGAGTGTTTGCTTCTATTTCATCTATAGAAGAAAGACCACTCCTTCCGTCAAATATGCCAAAAATCATCGTATCTATGAACCGCCAATGGAATTAGAGCCTATGGTATTATCAGAGGTTGTCTACTCGACCTCCTTGGAGGAAGTGAGTCCCTTGGTCAAGGGAGCGGGAAAATTCACCTTCGATCAACTTATTCAAGCTACCTTGCTAGATGTGATAGACCGTGGGAATGTCTCTATCATTTCAGAAGGAGATGCAGTTGGCTTGAGGCTAGTAAAAGAAGATGGTTTGTCAAGCTTTGAGAAAGACTGCCTAAATCTGGCTTTTTCAGGCAAAAAAGAAGAAACTCTTTCCAATTTGTTTGCGGATTACAAGGTATCTGATAGTCTTTATCGTAGAGCAAAAGTTTCTGATGAAAAACGGATTCAAGCAAAGGGGCGTCAGCTCAAATCTTCTTTTGAAGAAGTATTGAACCAGATGCAAGAAGGAGTGAGAAATCGGGTTACCTTCTGGGGGCTTCCGGATTACTATCGTCCTTTAACTGGTGGGGAAAAGGCCTTGCAAGTGGGTATGGGACTCTCTACTATCTTGCCTTTATTTATCGGATTTGGTTTGTTCTTGTACAGTTTGGATGTTTATGGCTATCTTTACATCCCCTTGCCAATACTTGGTTTTCTAGGTTTAGTGTTGGCTGTTTTCTATTATTGGAAGCTTCGACTAGATAATCGTGATGGTGTCCTAAATGAAGCAGGAGCAGAAGTCTACTATCTCTGGACCAGTTTTGAAAATATGTTGCGTGAGATTGCACGATTGGATCAGGCTGAGTTGGAAAGTATTGTGGTCTGGAATCGCCTCTTGGTCTATGCGACTCTATTTGGTTATGCGGACAAGGTCAGTCATTTGATGAAGGTTCATCACATCCAAGTGGAAAATCCAGATATAAACCTCTATGTAGCTTATGGCTGGCACAGTATGTTTTATCATTCAAGCGCGCAAATGAGCCATTATGCTAGTGTCGCAAATACAGCAAGTACCTACTCCGTATCTTCTGGAAGTGGAAGTTCTGGAGGTGGCTTCTCAGGAGGCGGAGGTGGCGGCAGTATCGGAGCCTTTTAAAGAGAACTGCCATAGACTGAAAAAGTATGCTATAATGGAAGATAGAAAAAAGGAGTAATCTATGTATCTTATTGAAATTTTAAAATCTATCTTCTTTGGTATTGTCGAAGGAATTACGGAATGGTTGCCGATTTCCAGTACAGGTCACTTGATTTTAGCAGAGGAATTTATCCAATACCAAAATCAAAATGAAGCCTTTATGTCCATGTTTAATGTTGTAATTCAGCTTGGAGCGATTTTAGCGGTTATGGTGATTTACTTTAACAAGCTCAATCCCTTTAAACCTAGTAAAGACAAGCAGGAAGTTCGTCGAACTTGGCAATTGTGGTCTAAAGTTCTTGTAGCTACTTTACCTTTACTTGCTGTATTTAAGTTTGATGATTGGTTTGATACTCATTTCCATAATATGGTTTCAGTTGCTCTTATGTTGATTATTTATGGGATTGCCTTTATCTATTTGGAAAAGCGCAATAAAGATCGTGCTATCGAACCAACTGTAACAGAGTTGGACAAGCTTCCTTATATGACAGCCCTCTATATCGGTCTTTTCCAAGTTCTTGCCCTTTTACCAGGAACGAGTCGTTCTGGGGCAACGATTGTCGGTGGTTTGTTAAATGGAACCAGTCGTTCTGTTGTGACAGAATTTACCTTCTATCTTGGGATTCCTGTTATGTTTGGAGCTAGCGCATTAAAGATTTTCAAATTTGTAAAAGCAGGACAACTCTTGAACTTTGGGCAATTGTTCTTGCTCTTGGTTGCGATGGGAGTAGCTTTTGCAGTCAGCATGGTGGCTATTCGCTTTTTGACCAGCTATGTGAAAAAACACGACTTTACCCTTTTCGGTAAATACCGTATCGTGCTTGGTAGTATCTTATTGATTTATAGCTTTGTTCGTTTATTTGTGTAAGAAAAAACCTTGAAGGGTCAGACTCTTCAAGGTTTTAAAATCCAGTCACGGTAATCCCCAACAGGCGGACACCTCTTTCTTTCTCGTTTAACTCTTCATAGAGTTGCAGGGCTATTTGGCTTATCTGACTAGCATCCTGTGTTTTTTGAACAATACTTTTTCGTTTAGTAAGAGTTGAAAAGTCTTCGTAGCGGATTTTCAAAATGACAATTTTTCCAGCTTTTTCTTGTTGATGTAGATTGAGAGCAACTCTTTCTGATAGAAGAGTCAGCTCTTTCTTGATGTCTTCCTCGGCACGGAGAATCTTTCCATAGGTTTTCTCCTTACCGATTGATTTACGGATGCGATTGGATTTGACTGGAGAGTTGTGAATGCCACGAGCCTTTCGATAAAGGTCATAGCCCAGTCTGCCAAAACGGTCTATTAGGGTTATCTCAGAAACTTCAAGTAGATCAGCGCCAGTAAAAACGCCCATTTGATGCAGACGTTCCACCGTCCTTTTTCCTACTCCATGAAACTTGGAAACATCCATTTGTTTGAGAAAATCCTTAGCTTGGTCAGGTAGAATTACTGTCAAACCATGTGGCTTTTGATAATCGCTGGCCATTTTAGCTAAGAATTTGTTGTAGGAAACGCCTGCGGAAGCAGTTAAATGGAGTTCTTGCCAGATATCCTCTTGAATGAGGCGAGCGATTTTGACCGCTGACTTAATCCCGAGTTTATTTTCTGTCACGTCTAAATAAGCTTCGTCAATGCTCATAGGTTCTATCAAATCTGTATAACGTTTAAAGATGGCTCGAATCTGGAATCCTACAGTCTTGTATTTCTCATAATTCCCTGAGATGAAGACGGCCTGTGGACATCGTTCATAAGCTTCCTTGGAACTCATGGCAGAATGGACACCAAAAGCTCGTGCCTCATAGCTACAGGTAGAAACGACTCCCCGTCCACCTGTTTGCCGAGGGTCGCTTCCGATAATGACAGGTTTTCCTCTGAGTTTAGGATTATCTCTGATTTCCACGGCAGCAAAAAAGGCATCCATGTCAATATGGATGATTTTTCTTGACAAATCATTTAACAAAGGAAAAATCAACATCCCTAGCACCTTTTTACTGCTTATTTTCTTTTATTATACCCTTTTTTCTGAAAAAAAGAAAAAAGGACTTTATTTTTTCAAAAATATAATACAGTTTGGGGCAAAATATAGACTGTTTTAGAAAAGAAAGTTTAAAAATAGGGATTTTTCGCTTGTTGAAATCGGTTACTGTATGGTATACTTGTCTCATGAATGTAACAGATGACTGTTACTAGAAAGAAAAAAGAGGACATTAACATGGTTGTTAAGACAGTTGTTGAAGCACAAGATATTTTTGATAAAGCTTGGGAAGGCTTCAAAGGCGTAGATTGGAAAGAAAAAGCAAGTGTATCACGCTTCGTACAAGCTAACTACACACCTTACGATGGAGACGAAAGCTTCCTTGCAGGACCAACAGAACGTTCACTTCACATCAAAAAAATTGTAGAAGAAACTAAAGCACACTACGAAGAAACTCGTTTCCCAATGGACACTCGTCCAACATCTATCGCTGATATCCCAGCAGGATTTATCGATAAAGAAAACGAAGTTATCTTCGGTATCCAAAACGATGAACTCTTCAAATTGAACTTCATGCCAAAAGGTGGTATCCGTATGGCTGAAACTACTTTGAAGGAAAATGGATACGAACCAGACCCAGCTGTTCACGAAATCTTCACTAAATACGTAACAACAGTTAACGACGGTATCTTCCGTGCTTACACTTCAAACATTCGTCGCGCTCGTCACGCTCACACTGTAACTGGTCTTCCAGATGCATACTCACGCGGACGTATCATCGGTGTTTACGCACGTCTTGCTCTTTACGGTGCAGACTACTTGATGCAAGAAAAAGTAAACGACTGGAATGCAATCGAAGAAATCGATGAAGAAACAATCCGTCTTCGTGAAGAAATCAATCTTCAATACCAAGCATTGCAACAAGTTGTTCGCTTGGGTGACCTTTACGGAGTTGATGTTCGCAAACCAGCTATGAACGTTAAAGAAGCTATCCAATGGGTTAACATCGCCTTCATGGCTGTCTGCCGTGTTATCAACGGTGCTGCTACATCTCTAGGACGTGTGCCAATCGTATTGGATATCTTTGCAGAACGTGACCTTGCTCGTGGTACATTTACTGAATCAGAAATCCAAGAATTCGTTGATGATTTCGTTATGAAACTTCGTACAGTTAAATTTGCTCGTACAAAAGCTTACGACCAATTGTACTCAGGTGACCCAACATTCATCACAACTTCTATGGCAGGTATGGGTAACGACGGTCGTCACCGTGTTACTAAGATGGACTACCGTTTCTTGAACACTCTTGACAACATCGGTAACTCTCCAGAACCAAACTTGACAGTTCTTTGGACTGACAAATTGCCATACAACTTCCGTCGCTACTGTATGCATATGAGCCACAAACACTCTTCTATCCAATATGAAGGTGTAACAACAATGGCTAAAGACGGGTATGGTGAAATGAGCTGTATCTCATGCTGTGTGTCTCCACTTGACCCAGAAAATGAAGAACAACGCCACAACATCCAGTACTTCGGTGCACGTGTAAACGTATTGAAAGCCCTTCTTACTGGTTTGAACGGTGGTTACGACGATGTTCACAAAGACTACAAAGTATTTGACATCGAACCAATCCGTGACGAAGTTCTTGAATTTGAATCAGTTAAAGCTAACTTTGAAAAATCTCTTGACTGGTTGACTGACACTTACGTAGATGCTTTGAACATCATCCACTACATGACTGATAAATACAACTACGAAGCTGTTCAAATGGCATTCTTGCCAACTAAACAACGTGCTAACATGGGATTCGGTATCTGTGGATTTGCTAACACTGTTGATACATTGTCAGCTATCAAATATGCTACAGTTAAACCAATCCGTGATGAAAATGGCTACATCTACGATTACGAAACAATCGGTGAATACCCACGTTGGGGTGAAGACGACCCACGTTCAAACGAATTGGCAGAATGGTTGATCGAAGCTTACACAACTCGTCTACGTAGCCACAAACTTTACAAAGACGCAGAAGCTACTGTATCACTATTGACAATCACATCTAACGTTGCTTACTCTAAACAAACTGGTAACTCACCAGTCCACAAAGGTGTATACCTCAACGAAGATGGTTCTGTGAACTTGTCTAAACTTGAATTCTTCTCACCAGGTGCTAACCCATCTAATAAAGCTAAAGGTGGATGGTTGCAAAACTTGAACTCACTTTCTAGCCTTGACTTTAGTTATGCAGCTGATGGTATCTCATTGACTACACAAGTATCACCTCGCGCTCTTGGTAAGACTCGTGACGAACAAGTTGATAACTTGGTAACAATCCTTGATGGTTACTTCGAAAACGGTGGACAACACGTTAACTTGAACGTTATGGACTTGAACGATGTTTACGAAAAGATCATGTCAGGTGAAGACGTTATCGTACGTATCTCTGGATACTGTGTAAACACTAAATACCTCACTCCAGAACAAAAAACTGAATTGACACAACGTGTATTCCACGAAGTTCTTTCAATGGATGATGCTTTGGATGCGTTGAGCTAAGATTATATAAAATAATACAAAGAAGGACTAGTTAAAAGCTAGTTCTTCTTTTTGTAAAATTTATTGGTCAATTAAAGTCAAATCTCTTGACCTTTTCTGACTAATGTAGTATATTATGAACGTAGGGTAAATGAAAGCCTTACTAGAACGCTTATTTAAAGTGAAATAGAAAGAGGTGGGTCTATGTTTAATCTCGAAATCTTCAGAAGTAAAGATAGTCTACTCCTGCTTGAAAAAGACAAACCAGAAATAGTACGTAGAGTAGTTAGTTAGCTAGTCTAAATTTTTCAAAACAAAGGTCAAAGATAGTCAATATCAGTAATAATAACGAAGAAAACAAAAAGAGGTAAAGAATATGAACAACAACTTTAATAATTTTAACAATATGGATGATTTATTTAACCAATTGATGGGTGGTATGCGAGGATATAGTTCTGAAAATCGCCGCTACTTGATTAATGGACGTGAAGTGACACCTGAGGAATTTGCTCACTATCGTGCAACTGGTCAATTGCCAGGAAATGCAGAAGCTGATGGACAAATGCCGCATCATACGTCAGGTATGAAACAAGATGGTGTCCTTGCAAAACTAGGTCGAAACTTGACTGCAGAAGCGCGTGAGGGCAAGCTGGATCCTGTTATCGGACGAAACAAGGAAATTCAAGAAACATCTGAAATCCTTTCACGCCGTACCAAGAACAATCCTGTTTTAGTCGGAGACGCAGGTGTTGGTAAGACAGCAGTTGTCGAAGGCCTAGCACAAGCTATTGTGAACGGAGATGTCCCAGCTGCCATTAAGAACAAGGAAATCATTTCCATTGATATCTCTGGTCTTGAGGCTGGTACTCAATACCGTGGTAGCTTTGAAGAAAATGTGCAAAATCTAGTCAACGAAGTAAAAGAAGCAGGAAATATTATCCTCTTCTTTGATGAAATTCACCAAATCCTCGGTGCTGGTAGCACTGGTGGAGACAGTGGTTCTAAAGGGCTTGCGGACATTCTCAAGCCAGCCCTCTCTCGTGGTGAATTGACTGTTATTGGAGCGACAACTCAAGATGAATACCGTAACACCATCTTGAAAAATGCAGCTCTTGCTCGTCGTTTCAACGAAGTTAAGGTCAATGCTCCTTCAGCAGAGGATACCTTTAAAATCCTTCAAGGGATTCGTGACCTCTATCAACAACACCATAATGTCATCTTGCCAGATGAAGTCTTGAAAGCAGCAGTAGATTATTCTGTCCAATACATTCCACAACGCAGCTTGCCAGATAAAGCTATCGACCTTGTCGATGTAACAGCGGCTCACTTGGCAGCTCAGCATCCTGTAACAGATGTGCATGCTGTTGAACGTGAAATTGAGGCAGAAAAAGACAAGCAAGAAAAAGCAGTTGAAGCAGAAGATTTTGAAGCAGCTCTAAACTATAAAACACGCATCGCAGAATTGGAAAAGAAAATCGAAAACCATACAGAAGATATGAAGGTGACTGCAAGTGTCAACGATGTGGCTGAATCTGTAGAACGTATGACGGGAATTCCAGTCTCACAAATGGGAGCATCAGACATCGAACGTCTGAAAGATATGGCTCATCGTCTGCAAGATAAGGTAATCGGTCAAGATAAGGTAGTTGAAGCTGTAGCTCGTGCTATCCGTCGTAACCGTGCCGGTTTTGATGAAGGTAATCGCCCAATCGGTAGCTTCCTCTTTGTAGGTCCAACTGGGGTTGGTAAGACAGAACTTGCTAAGCAATTGGCACTTGATATGTTTGGAACCAAGGATGCGATCATCCGTTTGGATATGTCTGAATACAGTGACCGCACAGCCGTTTCTAAGCTAATTGGTACAACAGCAGGTTATGTGGGTTATGATGACAATAGCAATACCTTGACAGAACGTGTTCGTCGCAATCCTTACTCTATCATTCTCTTGGATGAGATTGAAAAGGCTGATCCTCAAGTCATTACCCTTCTCCTCCAAGTCTTAGACGATGGTCGTTTGACAGATGGTCAAGGAAACACGGTAAACTTCAAGAACACTGTCATTATTGCGACATCAAATGCTGGATTTGGCTATGAAGCTAACTTGACAGAAGATGCGGATAAACCAGAATTGATGGACCGTTTGAAACCATTCTTCCGTCCAGAATTCCTCAACCGCTTTAACGCAGTCATTGAGTTCTCACACTTGACTAAGGAAGACCTTTCTAAGATTGTAGACTTGATGTTGGCTGAAGTCAACCAAACCTTGGCTAAGAAAGACATTGATTTGGTAGTCAGTCAAGCGGCTAAAGACTATATCACAGAAGAAGGGTATGACGAAGTCATGGGTGTTCGTCCTCTCCGTCGCGTGGTTGAACAAGAAATTCGTGATAAGGTGACAGACTTCCACTTGGATCATTTAGATGCCAAACACCTAGAAGCAGATATGGAAGATGGTGTTTTAGTCATTCGTGAAAAAGCCTAAGCCAAAATTTTGAGAATAAAAAGAAGGAGCCAGCTGAAAAGCCGGTTCCTTTTTCGTGTTTAGATGACATGACGCTCAAAGGCATCATCTGAAATCCCTTGTTCAAGGATGAGTTTAGCCCATTCTTTAGCAGAAAAGAGGCTATGGTCCTTGTAGTTACCACAAGATTCGATGGTTGTTCCAGGAACATCTTCCCAAGTAGTAGTCTCAGCGATTTCCTTGAGCGAATCCTTGATGACGGCCGCGATTTCAGCACTGGTGTGACGTCCCCACATAATCATGTGGAAACCTGTACGGCAACCAAATGGTGAACAGTCAATCATGCCGTCAATGCGGGTGCGGATGAGTTTTGCCAAGAGGTGCTCGATAGTGTGAAGACCAGCAGTAGGGATAGAGTCTTCGTTTGGTTGCACCAAGCGAATATCATAATTGGAGATGATGTCTCCCTTTGGTCCTGTTTCTTCTCCAATCAAGCGAACATAGGGTGCTTTAACAATGGTGTGGTCAAGTTCAAAACTTTCAACAATAACTTCTTTTGACATGGTAAATCCTTTCAGTTTTCTTCTTTCATTATAACATAAAGCCAGCTCTTGAGGCAGAGAGAAAACCTCTCCGAGGGTGAAGATGTTCAAATCGTTACTTACGATACAAGCGGTCGTATTGGTAGTATGGGTCAAAGGTTACATTGATACCCAATTTACGAAGGACATTCTTGTCTTCATCTGTCAAGATAATGGTTGAGTGAGCTTCGCTTCCTTTGAGGTTGCCAAGTTCTTCCATGGCATGCGCAGCGTCAGGGTTTTCCGTAGCTGTGATAGCAAGTGCAATCAGGATTTCATTTGAATGCAGGCGTGGATTACGACTACCCAGATGATCGATTTTAAGACCTTGGATTGGCTTAACAACTTCAGGTTCGATTAGTTTCACTTCTTTAGCAATGTCAGCTGATTTCTTGATAGCGTTGATAAGAGCAGCTGCTGTAGGGCCAAAGAGTTCTGAGTTCTTACCTGTGACGATTTCCCCAGTTGGCAATTCAAGAGCTAGAGCTGGTCCGCCAGTTTCTTCAGCTTTTTGACGGGCAACGACAGCAACCTTGCGGTCTGCAGGTGTGATACCGAGGTCGTTCATGAGTAACTCGATTTTCTTGACAGCTGCTTCACCAACTTTTTCGGCTTTAAAATCAAGAACGGTTTGATAGTAACGGCGGATGATTTCTTGTTTAGAAGCTTCGATAGCAGCTTCATTATCTGTAATAGCGAAACCAACCATGTTGACACCCATATCTGTCGGAGAAGCGTATGGAGATTTACCAAGGATACGTTCTAACATGCGCTTGAGCACTGGGAAAATCTCGATATCACGATTGTAGTTGACAGTGGTTTCTCCGTAGGTTTGGAGATGGAAGGGGTCAATCATGTTGACATCATCAAGGTCAGCTGTGGCAGCCTCGTAGGCCAAATTGACTGGATGATGAAGGGGAAGATTCCAAACTGGGAAGGTTTCAAATTTAGCGTAGCCAGACTTGATACCATTGATTTGGTCATGGTACATATTGGACATACAGGTTGCCAATTTTCCAGAACCAGGTCCAGGAGCGGTTACGACGATCAAGTTACGACTGGTTTTGATGTAGTCGTTTTTCCCCATACCTTCTGGAGAAATGATGTGATCCATATCCGTCGGATATCCTTTGATTGGATAGTGAAGATAAGAATCAATTCCGTTTTTCTCGAGTTGGTTGCGGAAGGCATCTGCAGCTGGTTGCCCAGCGTACTGTGTGATGACCACTGAGCCGACAAAAATTCCCAGTTCATTGAATTTGTCAATCAAGCGAAGAACTTCTTGGTCATAAGAAATGCCCAAGTCACCACGTGCTTTAGAATGTTCGATGTTGCTAGCGTTAATGGCAATTACAACCTCAACCTGCTCTTTCAATTCTTGCAAGAGCTTGATTTTGTTGTCAGGCTCATAACCAGGAAGAACACGAGCAGCGTGGAAATCTTCTAGCATTTTGCCACCAAACTCCAAATAGAGTTTGCCGTCAAATTGGTTAATGCGCTCCAAAATGTGGTCGCGTTGTAGATTCAAATATTGTTCAGAACTAAAAGCTTGTTTTTTCATTTTTTTACCTCTGACCTCTATTATAATAAAAAATTGGCAGTTAGGAAACTATGGAGTTAAAAAACGAATCAAAAAGATTAGGCAAACGCTTGCACAAAATTCTGAAAAGCGTTATCATAGACTATAGATTATGAAAATAATGAGGTAAGAAGATGCAAGAAAAGTGGTGGCACAATGCCGTAGTCTATCAAGTCTATCCAAAGAGTTTTATGGACAGCAATGGAGATGGAATTGGTGATTTGCCAGGAATTACCAGTAAGTTAGACTATCTAGCTAAGTTAGGGATTACAGCGATTTGGCTTTCTCCAGTTTATGACAGTCCTATGGATGATAATGGATATGATATTGCTGATTATCAAGCGATTGCAGCTATTTTCGGGACCATGGAGGACATGGATGAACTCATTGCAGAAGCTAAGAAGCGTGATATCCGAATTATCATGGACTTGGTGGTCAATCATACCTCAGATGAACATGCTTGGTTTGTCGAGGCTTGTGAAAATCCTGATAGCCCTGAGCGAGACTACTATATCTGGCGGGACGAACCCAACGACCTAGATTCTATTTTTAGCGGGTCTGCTTGGGAATATGATGAAAAGTCAGGTCAGTACTATCTTCACTTTTTCAGTAAGAAACAGCCGGATCTTAACTGGGAAAATGAAAAACTTCGTCAGAAAATTTATGAGATGATGAACTTCTGGATTGATAAAGGGATTGGTGGATTCCGCATGGATGTCATTGACATGATTGGGAAAGTTCCTGACGAGAAGGTGGTTAATAATGGTCCCATGCTCCATCCTTATCTCAAGGAGATGAACAGAGCCACTTTTGGCGACAAAGATCTCTTGACAGTAGGGGAGACTTGGGGAGCAACGCCAGAAATCGCTAAACTTTACTCTGATCCAAAGGGCCAAGAATTGTCTATGGTCTTCCAGTTTGAACACATCTGTCTTCAATATCAGGAAGGGCAACCTAAATGGCATTATCAAAAAGAGCTGAATATCGCTAAGTTGAAAGAAATCTTCAACAAATGGCAGACAGAGTTAGGAGTTGAGGACGGCTGGAATTCGCTTTTTTGGAACAATCATGACCTCCCTCGTATTGTCTCTATCTGGGGGAATGACCAAGAATATCGCGAAAAATCTGCCAAAGCCTTTGCTATCTTACTTCATCTCATGAGAGGGACTCCTTATATCTACCAAGGTGAGGAAATTGGGATGACCAACTATCCGTTTGAAACACTGGATCAAGTAGAAGATATTGAATCCCTCAACTATGCGCGTGAGGCTCTTGAAAAAGGCGTTCTGATGGAAGAAATCATGGACAGTATCCGTGTCATTGGACGTGACAATGCCCGTACCCCTATGCAATGGGACGAGAGCAAAAATGCTGGTTTCTCAACAGGTCAACCTTGGTTGGCAGTGAATCCAAACTATCAATCAATCAACGTTCAAGAAGCACTGGCAAATCCAGATTCTATTTTTTATACTTATCAGAAGTTGGTCCAAATTCGTAAGGAGAATAGCTGGCTGATTCAAGCTGACTTTGAACTCTTGGAAACAACTGACAAGGTCTTCGCCTATATCCGTAAAGATGGGGGCCGTCGTTTCCTAGTTGTGGCTAACTTGTCCAATGAAGAGCAAGACTTGACCGTAGAAGGAAACGTCAAATCTGTTTTGATTGAAAACACCACGGTTCAAGGAGTTTTTGAAAAACAAATCTTGGCTCCATGGGATGCTTTCTGTGTGGAATTGACTGACTAAAAAGTGAGGACCTCAAGCTTATAGAGTTTGAGGTTTTTTGATAAAAGTTTTTCAGAGAATTTTTTTAAAAATATTTGTTAGAATTTTCTAAAAAATCTCTCAAAAGCTCTTGCATTTATAGAAAAATAGGTTATAATGGTGAAAAACCTATCTTAGAGGAGATTGCCTATGAAATCGAAAAAGTGGCTCTTAGGAGCGGGAGTGACCTTGAGTGCGGCCCTTCTTTTGGCAGCTTGTGGTAAAAGCGAAAAGAATGCGGACGCTCCTAAAACATTTTCTTATGTCTACGCTATGGATCCATCATCTTTGGACTACAGCGTGACGAGCAAGAGCTCAACTTCTGACGTTATAGCAAACGTTGTCGATGGCCTTTTGGAAAATGATAAGTATGGGAACTTAATTCCATCGCTTGCAGAAGACTGGTCCGTTTCTAAAGATGGTTTGACTTATACCTACAAACTTCGTAAGGGTGTAAAATGGTATACTTCTGAAGGAGAAGAGTATGCCGAAGTCAAGGCCCAAGACTTTGTTACAGGTTTGAAACACGCAGCTGATGGCAAATCAGACGGTCTCTCTCTCCTTCAAGATTCAATTAAAGGATTGGCTGCCTACATCAGTGGTGAAAGCAATGACTTTTCGACTGTAGGTGTAAAAGCTGTTGATGATTACACGGTTGAATATACGCTCAACAAACCAGAAAGTTTTTGGAACTCTAAAGTAACAACAGCAACCATGCTTCCAGTGAATGAAGAATTTTTGAATTCTAAAGGAAAAGACTACGGAACTCCTACTCCGTCAAGTATTCTTTATAATGGGCCTTATCTATTGAAATCATTGACGTCAAAATCTGCCATCGAATATGAAAAAAATCCGAACTACTGGGACAAGGATAATGTTAAGATTGACAGCATTAAACTGACCTTCTATGATGGTTCCGACCAAGAATCTTTGATTCGAAGCTTTACACAAGATGCCTATACTACAGCTCGTCTTTTCCCAACAAGCTCAAACTTTGAGTCAACTAAGAAAGAGTACGGAGATAAGATTGTCTACAGTCCACAAGAAGCGACAAGCTACTATCTCACTGTTAACGTAAATCGCCAGTCTTACAATAAAACGGCTAAAACAGACGAAGCTCAAAAGACTTCAACAAAAGAAGCTCTCCTTAACAAGAACTTCCGTCAGGCATTGAACTTTGCCCTTGACCGTCACTCTTACACGGCTCAGTTAAATGGTGAAGAAGGTGCGGATAAGATTATTCGTAATAGCCTAGTGCCTCATGACTATGTCCAAGTTGGTGAAAAGACCTTTGGTGAACTGGCTCAAGAGCAGTTGGTTTCTTATGGGGAACAGTGGAAAGATGTAGCTTTGACAGATGGTAAGGATACGATTTATAATCCAGAAAAAGCTAAGGCTGCCTTTGCAAAAGCAAAGACAGAATTGCAAGCAAAGGGTGTGATCTTCCCGATTCGTTTGGATATTCCGGTTGAACAAACAGATGTGATTGCTGTCCAGCAAACTAACTCACTTAAGCAATCTATCGAATCAACACTTGGTACTGATAATGTCATTATCGATGTCCTTCAAATGACTGATAATGAAAAAATGAGCATCACGTCTCAAGCTAAGGTTCCAGCACAAAAAGACTATGACTTGAATGGAACTGGTTGGGGTCCAGACTATCAAGACCCAGCTACCTACCTAAACATTCTCGATGCTAAGAAGGGGTCTGCTCTTAAACACTTGGGGATCACTCGCGGAAAAGATCCAGAAGTAATGGCTCAAGTTGGACTGGACGAATACAAGAAACTCTTGGACGATGCCGCAGCTGAAACAAGTGACCTCAATAAGCGTTATGAGAAATACGCTAAAGCTCAAGCTTGGGTATCGGATAGTTCACTTTTAATCCCAGTTGCCTCTTCAGGTGGTTCTCCGACTGTTAGTCGAACTGTACCATTCACAAAAGCATACTCTCAAGTCGGAATCAAGGGAGATCCATTTGTATTCAAAGGTTTAGAGTTGCAAAAGGATGTTGTGACGACAAAAGAATATGAAGAAGCTCTCAAGAAATGGCAGAAAGAAAAAATCGAAACAAATGCCAAATACCAAAAAGAGCTTGAAAAACACATTAAATAGTTTATAACAAGACAAGGAAGTTGCAGAGAATCTGTGCTTCCTTTTTTGGTTATGGGATGTTAGTCGCTTAGAAACTAGTAACTTTACATTTTTGGATAAATTTGATAAAATATGGATATGTTATAAAAAGTGACATAAAGGAGTGGGTGATGACAATGAAAAAAAGACTTATCGGAACTGGTCTTGTTCTAGCTACAGGGATTTTACTCTCGGCTTGTGGGCAATCTAACACAGATACAAAGACGTATTCGTCAACTTTTAGTGGAAATCCAACAACTTTTAATTATCTTTTAGATTATTATGCAGATAATACATCTATAATTACTAATCTTGTGGATGGTTTGCTAGAAAATGATAGCTATGGTAATCTGACACCAGCTCTAGCTGAGGATTGGTCTGTTTCAGCAGATGGTTTGACTTATACCTATAAACTCAGAAAAGATGCCAAGTGGTATACGGCTGATGGAGAAGAATATGCTCCAGTAAAAGCACAGGACTTTGTTACTGGGATCAAATATGCTTCGGATAACAAGGGGCAAGCGATGGATCTCATTCAAAATTCAATCAAGGGATTGAATGACTATGTGACTGGTGTGACAAATGATTTCTCTACCGTTGGTGTCAAAGCCTTGGATGATTATACGGTTGAGTATACTTTGACACGACCAGAACCTTATTGGAACTCTAAGACGACTAATAGTATCCTCTTCCCGGTCAATGAAGAGTTTTTGAAGTCAAAGGAAAAAGAATTTGGTACCTTGACGCCAAGTAGTATCCTTTACAACGGACCTTACTTGTTAAAAGATTTCACATCAAAATCTTCGATCGAGTATGTGAAGAATCCACACTATTATGATCATGATAAAGTAACCATTGAAAAAGTTAAACTGGCTTATTTTGATGGTTCTGATCAAGAGATGACTATTCGAAATTTTGAAAGTGGGGCCTATTCTCTGGCAGGAGTTTATCCAAACAGCTCTAACTATGCCAAGACAAAAGAAAAATATCAAGACAATATTGTTTATAGCTTACAAGACAAGACATCTTGGTACTTTAACTTTAATGTTAACCGTAAAGCTTATAACCATACAGCTAAAACAACAGATGAACAAAAGAAATCAACTCAAATAGCAATTTTAAATAAGAACTTCCGTCAAGCAATCAATTTTGCTATTGATCGTACGGCTTATTCTGCCCAATCTAATGGTCAAGAAGCAGCAAGCAAGACCCTCCGTAACACCCTTGTTCCTCCTACTTTTGTACAAGTGGGAGATAAGAGTTTCGGAGATGTGGTTTCTTCTAAACTTGTTCAGTACGGAACAGAATGGTCAGGCATTAACTTGGCGGATGCCCAAGACGGATACTTCAACAAGGAAAAGGCCCAAGCAAAATTTGCGGAAGCTAAAAAGGAATTGGAATCAAAAGGGGTGACCTTCCCTATTCATCTGGATGTTCCTGTTGATCAAACCAATAAAAACGCGGTTTCTGGTATGAATTCGGTTAAACAGACCTTGGAGACCGTATTTGGGGATGACAATATTGTGGTTGATGTGCAACAATTATCTACGGATGATTTCAGCAATGTTGCATTTCTTGCTCCGAATCCAGCGTCTCGTGATTACGACTTGAACTTTGATGGTTGGGTGGGTGATTACCAAGATCCGTCAACTTATCTTGATCCATTTAATGCAGAAGATGGTTTCTATCTCAAGATTTTTGGTTTGGATGCTAAGGAAGATCAAGAACTGATTAAGAGTTTAGGTCTCGATACCTATACGAAACTTTTAAAAGAGGCAGATGCGGAAAACAAAGATGTTGCTAAGCGTTATGAAAAATATGCTGAAGCACAAGCTTGGATGATTGATCATTCTCTAATCATGTCTACGATGTCAAGTGGTGGTACAGCCTCTGTCACCAAAGTAACTCCCTTTACACGTGCTTACTCTCTAGTGGGCATCAAAGGTGATGGAAATAACTACAAGTACATGAAACTTCAAAAAGACCCTGTTACCAAGAAACAATTTGATGAAGCTAAGGCTAAGTGGGAAGAAGAAAGTAAGAAGGCTATTGAAAAAAGCCAAAAAGAATTTGAAAGTCATATCAAATAAAAAATAAGAACGAGGATACTTTACCATCAGTATCCTTGTTTTTTGTATAAGAGGCCAATTTACAAAATAGGTATAATTTTCAGGTGATTTTAGTAAAGAAAAAGCGATGAAAACGCTGATAAGAAAAGGAATAAATGGAAATTGTTTCATGATTGTGATATAATAGCTCTGATAATCAACATATAGGGGAAAACTATGAATAAACGTTCAAAAAGAACCCGTTCGGGGAAAGTTAAGCGGAGTGTTAATATAGCTTTATTAACCATTTATGTATTATTGGGTGGGTTTTTGCTGTTTTTGATTTTTAGACATAATATATTGGCGTTTAGATATCTGAATGTTATAACGGCAGCCGTAGTGATTTTGGTCGCTTTAGCGAGTCTGCTTTTGATCATTTATAGAAAAGCAGAAAAATTTACGATTTTCTTTTTAACACTAGCTATTTTAGTGAGTTCAGTTTCTTTCTTTGCACTGCAACAATTTGTCGGCTTTACTAGTCATATCAATTCTACGTCGAATTACTCAGAATACTCAATGAGTGTTGTTGTTCTGAAAGATAGTGAGGTTCATAATGTCACACAACTAGATAGTGTTACAGGGCCTACGGATACAGATAATGAGAATATTCAAAAATTGATAGCTGATATCAAAACTAGTCAGAGCAAAGAATTGACTGTTGAACAAAGCACTTCATATCTTGCAGCTTATACGAGTTTGGTATCGGGTGAAGCAAAAGCGATTGTCTTAAATAGCGTCTTTGAAAATATTATAGAATCTGAGTACCCTGATTACGCATCAAAAATTAGGAAAATCTACACTAAAAATATCACCAAGGAAGTAGCTGCTCCTAAAGTTTCTAAGAATAAGTCCTTTAATGTCTATGTGAGTGGTATTGACACTTACGGCCCAATTAGTTCGGTTTCTCGTTCAGATGTCAATATTTTGATGACTGTTAATCGAGATTCTAAAAAAATTCTATTGACAACAACCCCTCGAGATTCCTATGTTCCGATTGCAGACGGAGGGAATAATCAAAAAGATAAATTGACTCATGCAGGTATTTATGGAGTAGACTCCTCTATTCATACTTTGGAAAATCTTTATGGAGTTGATATTAACTACTATGTTCGCTTGAACTTTACTTCGTTCCTGAAGTTGATTGACCTTTTAGGCGGTGTAGATGTGTACAATGATCAGGAGTTTACATCTCGTCACGGGAAGTTCCATTTCCCAGTAGGAAATGTTCATTTAGATTCTGAACAAGCTCTTGGGTTTGTTCGTGAACGTTACTCTTTAGCTGATGGGGATCGTGACCGTGGTCGTAATCAACAAAAGGTCATCGTCGCAATCATTCAGAAATTAACTTCTACCGAAGCATTGAAAAATTATAGTGACATTATTCAAGGCTTACAAGATTCCCTCCAAACAAATATGCCAATCGAAACGATGATGGATTTGGTTAATGCTCAATTGGAGAGTGGTGGTAGTTATAAAGTCAACTCTCAAGATCTCAAAGGTACAGGTCAAATGGGACTTCCTTCTTATGCTATGCCAGATAGTAATCTCTATATGATGGAAATCGATGATAGTAGTCTAGCAGCTGCTAAAAGTGCGATACAAGATGTGATGGAGGGAAGATGATATGATTGATATCCACTCTCACATTGTCTTTGATGTAGATGATGGTCCAAAGTCTATAGAAGATAGTAAAGCCCTTTTAAGAGAAGCATATAATCAAGGGGTTAGGATGATTGTTTCGACTTCCCATCGTCGAAAAGGAATGTTTGAGACTCCAGAAGAAAAAATAGCGACGAATTTTTTAAAGGTTCGTGAGATTGCTAAAGAAGTGGCAGATGATTTGGTCATTGCTTACGGAGCAGAGATATACTATACTCCAGATGTTCTAGAAAAACTTGAAAACAAGCGTATTCCTACTCTTAATGATAGTCGTTATGCTTTGATTGAATTTAGTATGAATACACCCTATCGCGATATTCATAGAGGGTTAAGCAATATTTTGATGTTAGGGATTACCCCGGTGATTGCTCATATTGAACGTTATGATGCGTTGGAAAACAATGAAAAGCGTGTTAGGGAACTGATTGATATGGGCTGCTATACGCAAGTAAATAGTTCTCATGTTCTAAAACCTAAGCTCTTTGGTGAAACCTATAAATTTATGAAAAAGAGAGCCCAATATTTTTTGGAGAAAGACTTGGTTCATGTCATTGCAAGTGATATGCATAACTTAGATAGTAGACCCCCCTATATGGAGGAGGCTTATCAGATTATTTCGAAAAAGTATGGTAGAGCCAAGGCGGAAGAGCTATTTGTAGAGAACCCTAGGAAAATTATAATGGATCAAATAATTTAGGAGAAAATATGAAAGAACAAAATACTATGGAAATCGATGTATTTCACCTATTTAAAATTCTTTGGAAAAGAAAAATTCTAGTTGCATTGGTAGCAATTGTAGCTGGAGCTTTAGCTTTTGCTTATAGTGCTTTTATCGTTAAACCGGAGTTCACTAGTACTACACGGATTTATGTAGTCAACCGTAATCAGGGAGATAAGCCTGGTTTGACAAATCAAGACTTGCAAGCTGGATCATACTTGGTTAAAGACTATCGTGAAATTATTTTGTCTCAAGATGTTTTAGAAAAAGTTACATCTGATTTGAAATTAGATCTGTCACCAAAAGCTTTGGCTAGTAAAGTCAAGGTAACTGTACCAGTCGATACCCGTATCGTTTCTATTTCAGTTAATGATAGAGTCCCTGAGGAAGCTAGTCGTATCGCTAACTCCTTGAGAGAAGTAGCTGCTGAAAAGATTATCAGTATCACACGCGTTTCTGATGTCACAACACTTGAAGAAGCTCGTCCCGCTATAGCACCATCTTCTCCAAATATTCGTAGAAATACAATTATAGGTCTACTTGGAGGAACAGTCTTTACGGTTATCGCTGTTCTTATCGTTGAACTGGTTGATACACGAGTGAAACGTCCAGAGGATATTGAAGATGTTATGCAAATCGCATTATTGGGAGTTGTTCCAAATTTGGATAAATTGAAATAGGAGAGAGATATGCCGACATTAGAAATAGCACAGAAAAAATTAGATCTGGCCAAAAAAGCGGAAGAATACTATAATGCCTTGCGTACGAATATACAATTGAGTGGAAATAATTTACAAGTGATTTCTATCACCTCTGTAAAACCAGGTGAAGGAAAGTCAACGACTTCTACAAATATTGCTTGGGCATTCGCGCGTGCAGGTTATAAGACCTTGTTAGTAGATGCTGATATTCGGAATTCTGTCATGTCAGGTGTCTTCAAATCGCGTGAAAAAATTACGGGGTTGACAGAATTTTTATCTGGAACAACAGATCTATCTCATGGTCTATGTGATACCAATGTTGAAAATCTATTTGTGGTTCAAGCTGGGTCTATCTCACCAAACCCAACTGCTTTATTGCAAAGTGAGAACTTTAGTACTATGATTGATACACTTCGCAAATATTTTGATTATATTATTGTTGACACAGCGCCTATTGGTATCGTTATCGACGCAGCTATTATCACACAGAAATGTGATGCATCTGTTTTAGTTACTGCTGCAGGAGAGGCTAACAGAAAAGATGTTCAGAAGGCTAAAGGTCAATTGGAACAAACGAATAAACCATTCTTAGGAGTTGTATTAAATAAATTCAATACTTCAGCTGAGAAATATGGTTCTTACGGTGAGTATGGTTCTTACGGTAAAAAATAAGGGATAGACTAAGGAAGTAGTTATGGAAGAGAAAGGGATAAAAATATCTCTGGCAGTAATTCAGAGTTTTATAGTAGTGTTACTAGGGTATTCTCTTAGTTTTGTTAAAGAGACAGATATTCTTTCAACAACAATGATTGTCCTATATATTCTCCACTACATAGTATTTTATTTTAGCGATTACGGTCAAGATTTTTTTAGACGAGGAAATTTGATTGAATTTGTTCGCTTGGCAAAATATATCATTTTCTTTGCGTTGGCGATTAGTCTTTCTAATTTCTTTTTAGAAGAACGCTTTAGTATCTCTAGACGAGGTATGGTGTATTTCTTAACCTTACACTCGATTCTAATGTATCTAGTCAATATTTGTATCAAGTATTATTCGAAACGGATATTTCCTAATTTGAAATGGAGTAAAAAACTATTCTTGATTACAGCAACATCTAGAGTTGAGAAAGTGATGGATAAATTACTTGATGCTGGTGATTTCTTTGGAGAACTGGTGGCAGTTAGTGTATTAGATAAACCTAATTTCCAACATGATACTATTACAGTCGTACCGGTCGAAGATATTTTAAATTTTGCAACTCACGAAGTTGTGGATGAAGTGTTCATAAATCTTCCTAGTGAAGAATACGATATTGGTGAATTTATTTCTCGTTTTGAAACGATGGGAATTGATGTAACGGTTAATCTAAATGCTTTTGACCATAATCTAGGGCGTGATAAGAAAATCCGTGGGATGGCTGGTCTAAATGTCATTACTTTTTCGACGAAATTTTATAAGAATAGTCATGTCATTGCTAAGCGTGTCATAGATATTATTGGTTCTATTTTTGGTTTAATGATTTGTGGCTTAGTCAGTATAGTTCTAGTACCAGCTATTCGAAAAGATGGTGGACCTGCTATTTTTGCCCAGACTCGTATAGGAAAAAACGGCCGACATTTTACGTTTTATAAATTTAGATCAATGTGTATTGATGCTGAGGATAAAAAGAGAGAATTGTTGGAGAAAAATACTATGCAGGGTGGTATGTTTAAGATGGACAATGATCCTCGCATTACAAAAATTGGTCGTTTTATCCGTAAAACTAGCTTGGATGAACTTCCTCAGTTTTGGAATGTTCTGAAAGGAGATATGAGTCTAGTTGGAGCAAGACCGCCAACAGTTGATGAATATGAAACATACACACCTGAACAAAAACGTCGATTGAGTTTTAAACCAGGTATCACTGGACTTTGGCAAGTTAGTGGTAGAAGTGAGATTAAGAATTTTGATGAAGTCGTTAAATTAGATGTCGCTTATATAGACGATTGGACAATTTGGAAAGATATTGAAATTCTACTAAAAACAGTTAAAGTTGTATTTATGAGAGATGGAGCGAAGTGATTTTATGAATAAAGTGAGGGAAATTCAACTAGGAGAATTATCTTTATTGAAAAGTTTTATTGCTATTTGTAGTAAATATAACTTAAGATATTATGCTTTGGGAGGAACATTGCTAGGAGCAGTTCGTCATAAAGGATTTATTCCTTGGGATGATGATATGGATTTAGGAATGCCTCGAAAAGATTATGAAACATTTTTGTTTATTTGTAACAAGGAACTTCCAGAACATGTTGTTTTGAGACTTCATGATGACAATTTAGGGAATACCTCTATTATGGATACATCCTTACAAATTCCATTTGGAGATGAACTATGTAGTCCATTCATAGATATTTTCCCTTTGGATGGTTATCCAGATGATAGTTTCCGTTATTTTATTCATACAAACAAAATTAAATTTTATCGTGCACTTTCTAAAATTTCGGTAATCGATCGTCTACATGACAGAGATCGGGGAAGTTTTGAAAATGCAATTGTGAGTATATCAAAAGTTTTGAAATTAAATAAACTTCTAAAAACAGCCACTGTTAACAACAAATTACAAAATCTAATTAAACAATATGATTTTGAAACTAGTTCAATAGTAGGGAATGTACTAGGTTCATACAGAGAACGTGAACTTGCTAGAAAAGAAGTATTCGGTGAACCACAATTACTAGAGTTTGAGAACGTGGAAATAAGTTGCCATGCAAACCCAGATGAATATTTAACAAAAATATATGGTGATTACATGAAGTTACCCGAAGAAGCAGAACGTAAGGGTCATTTCGAGTCTACATGGGGAGATTAATTTGAATAGTTTTGATTTAATGGGGGTCAGGATTGACCCTTTAACAATGGATGAAACAGTACAGGCAGTTGAGAAATTTGTCATTGAACAACGTCCTCTTCATTTAATGGGTGTAAACGCTGATAAGATTAACCAATGTCAATCAGATGAAGCCATTAAGAAGATAGTTAACGAGTCTGAAATCATCAATGCAGATGGTGCATCAGTAGTTCTAGCTTCTCGATTTTTGGGCTACCAAGTTCCAGAGCGAGTTGCTGGAATTGATTTAATGCAAAGATTATTAAAATTAGCTGATGAAAAATCTTATTCAGTGTATTTCTTTGGTGCTAAAGAAGAAGTTTTGCAAGATATGTTACAAAATTTTAAAGAAGAGTATCCAAATCTACGAGTAGTTGGACATCGTAATGGTTATTTTTCTGAGGAAGATGAGCAAGATATTCAGGAAGATATTCGTGAAAAGAATCCCGACTTTGTATTTGTTGGAATTACTTCACCTAAAAAAGAATACATCATCCAAAAATTTATGGATAATGGAGTGAATTCTATTTTTATGGGTGTAGGTGGTAGTTTTGATGTATTGTCTGGTCACATTCAGCGTGCCCCACTTTGGATGCAGAAATCAAACTTGGAGTGGTTGTTCCGAGTTGCTAATGAACCAAAGCGTCTCTTTAAACGATACTTTGTAGGGAATGTTACCTTTATTAAGCGAGTTTTAGATGAGAAACGAAAAACGAAAAAATAATATTTTACATATTTCACGAACGATGGATATTGGTGGTGCTGAGAGAATCGTGTACCAGTTGAGTTCTGATTTGAAAGATGAGTTTGATAGTGTCCATGTTGCTTCTACAGGAGGCCTTTGGGAACCAGAATTAGAGACCCAAGGAATTATCCATCATAAAATTCAAGATATAGACAGCAAAAATCCTCTTACTGTGTTGAAATTGCTTCTTGAAATTTATCAAATTATTAAGACAAATGATATTACTCTGGTTCATACGCATCATCGAATGGCAGCTTTTTATATTCGTTTGTTAAAACTGATTAATCCGAAGCTAGTCCACGTTTACACTGCTCATAATGTCTTTAAAGATAAGTTGTCTTTATATAGATTTTCACTGAAAAATGCCTATAGTATTGCAGTTGGTCAAGCAGTTAATCAAAATTTGAAAGATGATGTGGGAGTTGCAAATAGCACTGTTATCTATAACGGAGTGATCTTGAAACAGTCAGATAGACAAGTTGACGAGATTATGAAGTTTGATGGAATCAAGCTAGGCTGTATTGCAAGATTATCTGAACAAAAAGGTTTGACCTATTTGATTGATGCTATTTCTTTGATTTCAGATGAAAAACTTCGTTTATTTATCGTTGGGGATGGAGAGCTTAGAGCCGAATTAGAAAACAAGGTTAAAGAACTAAATCTGGAAGATAAAGTATCTTTTTTAGGGTATAGACAGGATATAGTGGAATGCATTAATAGTTTTGATTTCCTAGTGTCTTCGTCATTGTTTGAGGGTTTGGCTCTAAATGTTATTGAGGCATTTATGAATGGAAAAACCATGGTTGCGACAGATATCCCTGGCATTAATGAAGTTGTTACAAAAGAAAATGGGATCTTGATTCCTGCTAAAGATGCTAGGGCCTTAGCTTCTGCTATTGAGAGTCTGGCGACTGACTCAACTCTTAGAACTAGGTTAGCTCATCAAGCTAAAAAAGATTATGAAGAGAAGTTTAGTTATCCTTTATTTTTAGAGAATTATCGTAAATTTTATCAAAAACTAATGGGAGATTCAAAATGAAAAAAGTAATGTTAGTTTTTGGGACGCGTCCAGAAGCAATAAAAATGTGTCCCTTAGTGAATGAACTGAAGAAAAATGATTCAATCAAAACACTTGTGTGTGTAACTGGCCAACATAAAGAAATGTTAGAGCAAGTTTTAGATGTCTTTAAAGTTGTTCCTGATTATGATTTAGGAATTATGAAGGCAAATCAAACACTATTTACAATCACGACAAGTATTTTAGATAAAATTCAAGCAGTTTTAGAGCAGGAAAAACCAGATATTGTTCTTGTTCATGGGGATACTACAACCACTTTTGCGACAGCTTTAGCTGCATTTTATATGGGGATTAAAGTTGGACATGTAGAGGCAGGATTGAGAACTTATAATCTTCAAAGCCCATTTCCTGAAGAATTCAATCGTCAAACTACTTCAATTATTGCGGATTTCAATTTTGCTCCGACAGAAGTGGCTAAAGAGAATCTTCTAAAAGAGGGAAGAGAGAATATCTATGTTACTGGAAATACTGTCATCGACGCCTTGAAGACAACTGTTCAAGATCATTATGATCATCCTATTTTAGAGTGGGCTAAGGACAGTAAACTAATCATGCTGACAGCCCATAGACGTGAAAATCTTGGTCAACCCATGGAAAATATGTTTAATGCAGTTAATCGTATCCTGAATGAGTTTGAAGATGTTAAAGTCGTATATCCTATTCACAAGAATCCTAAAGTTCGTGAGTTAGCAAGTAAAGTGTTTGGTGATAATGAACGTATGCAAATCATTGAACCTCTAGAAGTCATTGATTTCCATAATTTTATGAATCAAAGCTACATGATTTTAACAGATTCGGGTGGTGTACAAGAAGAAGCACCTTCTTTAGGTAAACCAGTATTGGTAATGCGTGATACAACAGAACGTCCAGAGGGGATTGCTGCAGGAACCTTGAAATTAGTAGGAACAGAAGAAGAAAATATTTATACTAATTTCAAACTGCTTCTAGAAGATGAAACAGAGTACAGCAAGATGAGTAAAGCAAGTAATCCATATGGAGATGGAAAAGCTTGTGAGCGTATTGTTGATATCATTTTGGAAGGATTATCATAATGGATAATGTTTCTATTGTTATACCAGTGTACAATGTCGAGAACTATCTTCAATATAGTGTAGGCAGTTTAAGAAAGCAGACCTATGAGAATATCGAGATTATTCTGGTAGACGATGGTTCGACGGATAGTTCTGGAGAAATTTGTGACCAATATGCTCGAGAAGATGACAGAATTAAAGTTCTGCATATTGAAAATGGCGGACAATCTAGGGCTAGAAATATAGGAGTGAAAGAGGCTTCCTCTGACTGGATTATGTTTCTAGACTCAGACGACTATTATGGTTTAAGAGCGGTTGAATATTTAGTTGATTTAAGAGACAAATATGACGTCGATTTGGTTGTGACCTCAATTGTTGAAGTAAGAGATCATAAAATAAATAGTATAGGCGAGAGTTTTTCATTAGAAAATAGTAAGAAACTAGATAAAGATGAAGCTCTTGTTCAAATGTTTTACGGGAATAGTATAGGCACGTCTCCTGGGGGAAAACTTTATAAGAAAGATATTTTATTAAAGTATCCTTATCCAGAGGGAATGATATATGAAGATTTAGCGATTGCCTATGAACATATTGCAGCAGGTGGAGAGATTGCGGTAGGATTCATTCATCTATATAAATATTATCGGAGACCAGGAAGTACCGTTAATGCTGTATATAGTACAAAACTTCTAGACTTTTACAAGGCAATGGATTGCAATAGGAGTTATGTAAAACGAGACTTTTCAACCAATCAGGAAATGCTTAGAGCCTTAAATGTACGGTATGTTTTTAATGGTTTTCACATTGTCCATGCATTACTCGGTTCCAAGATGTATCACGAAGTTAATAAGGTACGCAAAGAATACATTCAATATTTCAAAGATGTTGTTCCGAATCCAAATGTTACAAGGAAAAATAAATTGAAATATATATTGTTTCTAGTATCTGCAAAATTGTATAACACTATTCGAAATAAGATTGGATAATTTAAATAAACTTAGGTAAATATATGAAAATAAAAATAAAATTATCAGAGTTATTATATTTTTCAGCTTTCTTTATTTGGTTGCTTTTTAATTTCATAGCTCAAACAAACTTAGTCCATAAATACCCTGAAATTTATCGTTTTCGAATAGTTGCTATGATAGTGTCTATTATAATACTTCTGATTAAACTGCTATTAGAAAGACACTCAAGTAAGTTTCTGATATTCTTCTTTTCATCTTTCTGCTTGTCTATCATTATTGGGATTACGACACATAAACTTTTTGATGCTCTCACAATAATTTCAACAATCCTATTTGTTATTTCTATAAGCAATGTGAATTTTAGAAAAGTATTGATTCTCTGGACAGTCTCGATTGTTCTCTTAATGATTTCCATATATGGTCTATTAAAGTTAGGCATAATTGAAAATACGCTGAGAGTCCAATTAGGAGGACGATTCCGTTTTAGCCAAGGATATCAATATGTTAGTCTCGGTGCTAATTATTTATTTCATCTGACTTTAGTATATCTATATTTAAGAAAAAGTAAAATCAGATTATCAGAAATTCTAATGCTTGGAATACTGAATTATTATTTTTACGTTAATACTGATACGAAATCAGCTTTCTTTCTTTCAATTCTAGCATTAGTATTGGTGTACATATTCAAAAATAAAGTAGTTAGTCAAAAAATTCTGAATGCCATTGGTAAAATTACGTTGACTGCAGGGATTCTTATTCCTATCATTTTGACTTATTTTTATAACGCAAACAGTAAATTATTTCAAATTTTAAACGTAGCTTTGACAGGAAGACTAAGTTTAGGACATAAGACATTATCTTTATATGGCGTGCATATGTTTGGTCAAAGAATTGATTGGGAATTGCAACAAAGGGCTACGTCTGTTTTTGATAATTATTTATACGTTGATTCATCTTTTGTAAATATTTTGTTGCATTATGGAGTGATTCTACTAGTTGTTATTTGGTATAGTTTCTATCAACTTAATAAAAGAGGACACTTTAATACAGTTGAGATGCTTGTTTTTATTGTATTGATACTTCACTCAATGTTTGATCCACAATTTTTTGAGTTAATGTACAATCCATTATTATTATTGATGGGTATTTCTTGGAGCAAGTATAGGTATAATTATCAAGATGTTTAAAGTTCTTGTGTTATATGTTTCTTTAGCTCTAAATAGAAACTAGTTAGGTTATTTATGTTCCAGAAAAGTTCACATAATTATTTTTGGACAGAATAATTTTCGCCGTTTAAAATAGTAGTTAAGTGAGGAATATATCCCCCTATGAAGGTTCTTAAAAATTATGCATACAATCTTTCATATCAATTATTAGTAATTATTTTACCGATTATTACGACTCCATATGTTACCAGAGTATTTAGTTCTGATGATTTAGGAACCTATGGTTATTATAATTCTATTGTTACCTACTTTATCCTGTTGGCTACCTTGGGGGTAGCCAATTATGGTACAAAGGAAATTTCTGCTAATCGAAAAACAATTCGTAAGAATTTTTGGGGAATTTATACTTTACAACTTGGAGCAACAGTCTTATCACTGACTCTCTATATTTTGCTTTGTCTAACGTTTTCGTTAATGCAAAACCCGGTAGCTTATATTTTAGGCTTAAGTTTACTTTCTAGAGGTTTAGATATTTCTTGGCTATTCCAAGGTTTAGAGGATTTTCGAAAAATTACAGTCAGAAATATTACAGTGAAACTGGTTGGCGTTATTGCTATTTTCCTATTTATAAAATCAGCTAACGACCTATATTTATATGTGTTTTTGCTTACCATTTTTGAATTGTTGGGACAATTAAGTATGTGGTTGCCGGCAAGAGAGTTTATTGGGAAACCGCACTTTGATTGGGAATATGCTAAGCAGCATTTGAAGCCAGTTATCTTATTGTTTTTACCTCAGATTGCCATATCGCTCTATGTTACTTTGGATCGTACAATGCTAGGTGCTTTGGCTTCAACAAAAGATGTAGGAATCTATGATCAAGCATTGAAGCTTGTCAATATTTTATTGACCCTAGTAACTTCATTGGGAAGTGTCATGTTACCACGAGTTTCAAATCTTTTATCATCAGGAAATCATAAAGCAGTTAATAAAATGCATGAGATGTCATTTCTGATTTATAATTTGGTTATTTTCCCTATTATGGCAGGTATGTTAATTATAAACGATGATTTTGTTAACTTTTTTCTGGGAAAAGATTTTCAAGATGCACGCTATGCAATAGCTATTATGATTCTAAGAATGTTCTTTATTGGTTGGACAAATATTATGGGGATTCAAATTTTGATTCCTCATAATAAAAATAGAGAGTTCATGCTTTCAACCACAATTCCTGCTATTGTTAGTGTCGGATTAAATCTTCTCTTTCTTCCCAAATTGGGCTATATAGGGGCAGCAATTGTATCTGTTTTAACAGAGTCTCTGGTTTGGGCTATACAGTTATTCTTTACTCGCTCTTATCTAAGAGATGTTCCGATTATAGGATCTATGATAAAAATTATGATTTCATCAGGATTGATGTATGGAATTCTGTTTTTTGTAAAAGACTTATTGAATTTACCGTCCATGTTAAATGTAGGACTTTCTACTATTTTGGGGGCAATAATTTATATCAGTTTAATTTTGATTTTTAAAGTTATAAATCTACGAGATATAAAACAACAGTTATTCAGAAATAAAGGGGTGTAATATGTACGATTATCTAATCGTTGGTGCTGGTTTGTCTGGAGCAATTTTTGCTTATGAAGCAACCAAGCGTGGAAAAAAAGTAAAAGTTATTGATAAACGTGACCACATTGGTGGGAATATCTATTGTGAGAATGTAGAAGGTGTTAATGTTCATAAATATGGTGCACATATCTTCCATACTTCTAATAAAAAAGTTTGGGATTATGTTAATCAATTTGCTGAGTTTAACAACTACATCAACTCGCCTGTAGCAAATTACAAGGGTAGCCTTTATAATCTACCTTTCAATATGAATACTTTCTATGCTATGTGGGGGACAAAAACTCCTCAAGAGGTCAAAAATAAGATTGCTGAGCAAACGGCTCATATGAAGGACGTTGAACCTAAAAACTTGGAAGAGCAAGCTATTAAGTTGATCGGTCCAGATATTTATGAAAAGTTGATTAAAGGATATACTGAAAAGCAATGGGGACGTTCTGCGACTGACCTTCCACCGTTTATCATCAAACGTTTACCAGTTCGTTTGACTTTTGATAATAACTACTTCAATGACCGTTACCAAGGTATTCCAATTGGGGGGTATAACGTTATCATCGAAAATATGCTGAAAGATGTTGAAGTAGAACTTGGAGTTGACTTTTTTGCCAATCGTCAGGAATTAGAAGCTTCTGCTGAAAAAGTTGTCTTTACAGGGATGATTGACCAATACTTTGACTATAAACATGGTGAGTTAGAATACCGTAGTCTTCGTTTTGAGCATGAAGTTCTAGATGAAGAAAACTATCAAGGAAATGCTGTTGTAAACTACACAGAACGTGAAATTCCTTATACTCGTATTATTGAGCATAAACACTTTGAATACGGAACACAAGAGAAGACGGTTATTACTCGTGAATACCCAGCTGATTGGAAACGTGGTGATGAACCTTATTATCCAATCAATGATGAGAGAAACAATGCTATGTTTGCTAAATATCAAGAAGAAGCAGCGCAGAATGATAAGGTCATTTTCTGTGGACGTTTGGCTGATTACAAATACTACGACATGCATGTGGTCATTGAACGTGCCCTAAATGTTGTAGAGGAAGAGTTTAAATAAGATAATGAAGGATAAAATTGATAGATGAAATATTATCTAAAAGAAGAATTTCTGAAGGATTCTGGTGCTCGAAATGCGGGAAATAAAGCTCGAAATGATGTTGAAGAAATAGTAGTTCGTGAGGGCTATAGTCCTTTGTTATTGATGGTAGATGATTGGTATCAAATGGGGACTATTAGAGCCCAACGACACAAGGCTAAAGCACTATCCAAAGCTATCTCTAAGTTAAAGGACGGGGATCAGCTACTGATTCAATTTCCTATGCTTCATCATAGTTTCTTTACGACTCATTTAGTCAAAAGAATGCAACGTAAAGGAGTGAAGGTTCACTTTATTATCCATGATTTAGAAGTTTTGCGCTATGCTAATTTGGATACAGTACCCTTGAAGCATAAAATTCGTGTTCATCTTCAAGAGTCTAGTCTTTTGAAACAAGCTGATGGTCTTATTGCTCATAATCCAGTTATGAAATCAGTGCTTGTTGATAAGGGGATTTCTGAGAAGAAAATAGTTAGTTTAGGTATTTTTGACTATCTGATCCCGAATTATCAGGACAAAGAAGATTTATCGAAGGAAGGGGCTATTATTGTAGCTGGAAATTTAGCTCAAGAAAAAGCAGGTTACCTGTATGAGTTGCCTGCAAGACCAGCATATAACCTCTATGGTGTTGGTTTTGATGAGGCTAGAAAACTATCCAATGAAACTTATTTTGGTTCATTCCTTCCAGATGAACTTCCTTCAGCATTAGAAGGAAGCTTCGGTTTAGTCTGGGACGGTGATAGTTCTAAAACTTGTAGCGGAGTATATGGTGAGTATTTGAGATACAATAATTCCCACAAGGCTTCTCTTTATTTGGCTTCTGGTTTTCCTATCATTGTTTGGGGGCAATCTGCTTTGGCTAATTTCGTCTTAGAAAAAGAGTGTGGAATTAGTGTTGAGAGTTTACTTGACTTAGAAGAAGTATTGGAACATTTGTCTCAAGAAAAGTATCAAGATTTGGTCAAAAATGCTAAGTCTGTAGGTCAAAAAATTCGTGAGGGTTCATATCTTCTTTCCGCATTGCAAGCTTTAAATGAATGAATCTAAAAATTTCTTAAATAGATAGATGGGGGAATTACTGGATTCCCTCTTTTCTTATATCAAGAGAGATTTAAGTGGAGAATGAAAGAACTATTTTATGAAATTTATCATTCGTGTAATTCATTTTAAGACGATTTTTCAGAATATATCAAATTAATTCAAAAATTCTGAAAATTATGTTGACATGTTTTTGAAAAGAGGCTATAATGGATAGAAAGTTTTCAAAGGAGAAAAGTGATGAAAAGTTCAAAATTTCTTGCCCTTGCGGGTGTTACGTTATTGGCAACCGGTGTTTTAGCTGCTTGCTCAGGCTCAGGTTCGGGTGCTAAAGGTGAGAAGACATTCTCATACATTTATGAAACAGATCCAGATAACCTGAACTATTTGACAACTGGTAAGGCTGCGACAGCAAATATCACTAGCAACGTAGTGGATGGTTTGTTAGAAAATGATCGTTACGGTAATTTTGTACCATCAATGGCCGAAGATTGGTCAGTATCTAAAGATGGTTTGACTTACACCTACACGATTCGTAAGGATGCAAAATGGTATACATCTGAAGGTGAAGAATACGCAGCAGTGAAAGCACAAGACTTTGTTACAGGTCTGAAATATGCAGCTGATAAAAAATCAGATGGTCTTTACCTTGTGCAAGAGTCAATTAAAGGCTTGGATGCTTATGTGAAAGGTGAAATCAAAGATTTCTCACAAGTCGGAATCAAGGCTCTTGATGATCAAACAATTCAGTACACCTTGAATAAACCAGAAAGTTTTTGGAATTCTAAGACAACAATGGGAGTTATGGCTCCAGTTAATGAAGAGTTCTTAAATTCTAAGGGAGATGATTTTGCCAAAGGAACAGATCCAAGTAGCATTCTCTACAATGGTCCATTCTTGCTCAAATCTATTGTAGCTAAATCTTCTGTTGAATTTGCGAAAAATCCAAACTACTGGGATAAGGATAATGTCCATATTGATAAGGTCAAATTATCATTCTGGGATGGACAAGATACCAACAAACCGACTGAAGCCTTCAAGGATGGAAGCTTCACCATGGCCCGTCTCTTCCCAACGAGTGCTAGCTATCCAGAGACTGAGAAATCATTTAAAGATAATATTGTTTATACCCAACAGGATTCAACTACTTACCTGGTAGGTACTAACATTGATCGTCAGTCATATAAATTTACATCTAAGACTACAGATGAACAGAAGACATCAACTAAGAAAGCACTTCTTAACAAAGACTTCCGTCAAGCACTTGCATTTGGTTTTGACAGAACAGCCTATGCTTCACAGGTCAATGGTGCGAGTGGGGCAACTAAACTTCTTCGTAACTTGTTTGTACCTCCTACATTTGTACAAGCAGATGGAAAGAACTTTGGTGAGTTAGTAAAAGAAAAATTGGTAACTTACGGAGATGAATGGAGTAATGTTAACTTAGCAGATGCTCAAGACGGTCTGTACAATCCTGAAAAAGCTAAAGCAGAATTTGCTAAGGCTAAGACTGCTCTTCAGGCAGAAGGAGTACAGTTCCCAGTTCATTTGGACATGCCTGTTGATCAAACAAACACAACAAAAGTTCAACGTGTTCAATCTTTCAAACAATCAGTTGAAGCAACTTTGGGAACAGAAAATGTTGTTGTGGATATTCAACAACTTCAAAAAGACGATGTCTTCAACATTACTTACTTTGCTGAAACAGCTGCTGGCGAAGATTGGGATATCTCAGATAACGTTGGTTGGTCTCCAGACTTTGCAGACCCATCTACTTACCTTGATATCATCAAGCCATCTGTTGGAGAAAATACTAAGACTTATCTAGGATTTGATTCTGGAACTAACAATGCTGCTGCTAAGAAAGTTGGTTTGGAAGATTATGAAAAGATGGTTGTAGAAGCTGGTGAAGAAGTTAGCAACGTTTCAAAACGTTATGAAAAATATGCTGCTGCCCAAGCTTGGTTGACAGATAGTGCCTTGATTATTCCAACAACATCACAGACAGGTCGTCCAATGTTGTCTAAGATGGTACCATTCACACTTCCATTTGCTTATTCTGGAAACAAAGGAACAAGTGAAGCTCTCTTGTACAAATATCTAGAAATTCAGGATAAAGCTGTGACAGTTGATGAATATCAAAAAGCTCAAGAAAAATGGATGAAAGAAAAAGAAGAGTCTAACAAAAAAGCTCAAGAAGAACTCGCAAAACATGTGAAGTAGATTTTAAACATCTATAGAAACAGAGTGATAGAGGATTTGGCATTCGATAGGAATGCTAAATCCTTTTTATTCTATGATAACTCCTTCTAAATGGCAGAGTATTATTTTGCAAGAATAAAGAAAAAATTAGCAATTTTCCTAGCTTTTCTATTGCTTTATCTGTCAATATTTGTTATATTAAAAGTGCAATTATTTTTTTTATAAACGTTAAACATTGCACTTTTCAGATGGAAAGGAGTATTTTTCGAACAAGAAATGTAAACGCTTACGAAAGTCGATGAAAGGAATTAGGGGTTAATGGATAAACGATTTTTTGAAAAACGCTGTACATACAGTATTCGTAAATTTGCACTAGGTGCTGCTTCAGTTATGATTGGGGCTAGTTTTTTTGCTACTGCTCCAGTAATGGCTAACACACCAACAGTTGGCTCAACAGATAATTTGCCAAGTGAACTGGCTGATTTGGATAAAAAAGCGAGCGATAATGGACGAGAGTTCGATAAGGAAGCTGCAGCAGCAAATCCAGGTTCTGCTGAAACAACAGATGGACCAAAAACTGAAGAAGAGTTATTAGCTCTTGAAAAGAAAAATAAAGAAACTACTGACAAATTGCCGAAAGAATTGGAAGGCAAAGCTGAAAAAGCCACTGATAATGGCAAAGAGGTAAATAAAGACCAATTAGCACAAGATACTGGTAGTCTAGTTCCTGAAGATGTTGCCAAAACAAAAAATGGAGAATTGAACTATGGCGCTACTGTTAAGATTAAGACTCCATCAGGAGAAGGCAGTGGTATTGTCATTGGTAAGGACCTTGTTTTGACTGTTTCTCACAACTTTATCAAGGATCAACAAGATGGAAATATTCGTAAGGTTGTGGATAATGATAAAGGGGATGGTGATATTTTTAGTATATCCTACCCTGATTTAGATGATGTAAAATTTAGTAAAAAAGATGTGATTCACTGGGATCGGGACGGCTATCTAAAGGGTTATAAGAACGATTTGGCTCTTGTAAGATTGCGTACAGTTCTTGAAAATGCTCCTGTAGAAGTTACTGAAAAGCCAGTTGTTAAGAAAGTTGGGGATAAAGTCAATATGTTTGGCTATCCTGCTGGTAAGTTGGCACCAGTTATTAACAGTGCTGTGGATTTTGCTGAATCTTATGGTGAAGGTGTTCAAGGAGTTGGTTATCAAGGTGGACAACCAGGTGCTAGCGGTGGCGGTATCTTTGACACGGATGGTAAATTGATTGGGGTTCATCAAAATGGTGTGGTTGGAGTCCGTAGTGGAGGCATCCTTTTCTCTCCAGCTCAATTAAAATGGATTCAAGATCATATTAAGGGAATCTCTAGTTCGAAACCAGCGAATTTAGAGGAAACTGAAAAACCAGTTGAAGAAAAGCCAAAAGAAGATAAGCCGAAAGAAGAAAAACCAGCAACAGCTAAGTCAGAGACACCAAAGGAAGTTACTCCGGAATGGCAAACTGTAGCAAGAAAAGAACAACAAGGGACTGTAGCCATTCGTGAGGAAAATGGTGTTCGATACAATAAGTTGTCTTCAACAGATCAAAATGACAATGCCAGCAAACCAGCCTTGTTTGAAAAACAAGGATTGACTGTGGATGCGAATGGGAATGCGAATGTAGATCTCACTTTCAAAGAAGAATCTGAAACAGGCAAATCACGTTTTGGTGTTTTCTTGAAATTTAAAGATACAAACAATAATGTCTTTGTTGGATATGATAAATCAGGTTGGTTCTGGGAATATAAGACACCAGGTAATAGCACATGGTATCAGGGTGGTCGTGTTGCAGCTCCAGTAAATGGCTCAGTGAATCATCTGACTATTAGCTTAAAATCAGATGGTCAGCTGAATGCAACAAATAATGATGTAAAACTTTTTGATACGGTTACTTTGCCAGCTGCTGTTAATGAAAATCTTAAAAATGAAAAGAAAATCTTACTTAAAGCTGGTACATATGGTACTGAAAAGACAGTTGTAAATATTAAGACTGACAATCAAGACGGAGTTCAAGCTACTGAAGCCACTGCTGAAAAAGAAACTGGTGCGGTGGTAGATGATAGTAAAGTGACTTATGATACCATCCAGTCTAAAGTCCTAAAAGCAGTGATTGACCAAGCTTTTCCACGTGTCAAGGAATATACGCTGAATGGCCATACTTTGCCAGGACAGGTTCAACAACTTAAGAAAATCTTAGTAAACAATCACGAAATTACACCTGAAGTCACCTATAAGAAGATCAATGATACTACCGCAGAGTACTTGATGAAGCTTCGTGATGAGAAGAATTTCATCAATTCAGATATGACCGTACGTTTGCAAGTTGTGGACAATCAATTGCACTTTGATGTAACCAAGATTGTCAACCACAACCAAGTTACTCCAGGTCAGAAGATTGATGATGAAAGAAAACTTCTCTCCTCTATCAATTTCTTAGGGAACTCACTTGTGTCGGTTTCAAGCGACCAAGCTGGGGCTAAGTTTGATGGGGCAACCATGTCAAACAACACTCATATCAGTGGAGATGATCATATTGCTGTAACCAATCCAATGAAAGATTTGGCTAAGGGTTACATGTATGGTTTTGTTTCTACAGATAAGCTTGCTGCAGGTGTTTGGAGCAACTCTCAAAACAGCTACGGTGGTGGTTCGAATGACTGGACTCGTTTGACAGCATTCAAACAAACTGTTGGAAATACAAACTATGTGGGAATTCAAAGCTCTGAATGGCAATGGGAAAAAGCTTATAAGGGCATTGTCTTCCCAGAATATACGAAGGAACTTCCAAGTGCCAAGGTTGTGATCACTGAAGATGCTAATGCGGATAAGAAAGTGGACTGGCAAGATGGTGCCATTGCTTATCGTAGTATCATGAACAACCCTCAAGGTTGGGAAAAGGTTAAGGATATCACAGCATATCGTATCGCGATGAACTTTGGTTCTCAAGCACAAAACCCATTCCTTATGACCTTGGATGGTATCAAGAAAATTAATCTCCATACAGATGGTCTTGGACAAGGTGTTCTCCTTAAAGGGTATGGTAGTGAAGGTCATGACTCAGGCCACTTGAACTATGCTGATATTGGTAAACGTATTGGTGGTGTCGAAGACTTCAAGGCTTTGATTGAGAAAGCGAAGAAATATGGAGCTCATCTAGGTATCCATGTTAACGCTTCTGAAACTTATCCTGAGTCTAAATACTTTAACGAAAATATTCTTCGTAAGAATTCAGATGGCAGCTACAGCTATGGTTGGAACTGGCTAGATCAAGGTATTAACATTGATGCTGCTTATGACTTGGCGCATGGTCGCTTAGCTCGCTGGGAAGAATTGAAAAACAAACTTGGTGAAGGTCTTGACTTTATCTATGTGGACGTTTGGGGCAATGGGCAATCAGGTGATAATGGTGCCTGGGCTACCCACGTTCTTGCTAAAGAAATTAACAAACAAGGCTGGCGCTTTGCGATCGAGTGGGGTCATGGTGGTGAATACGACTCTACCTTCCAACACTGGGCAGCTGACTTGACCTATGGTGGCTACACTAATAAAGGTATCAACAGTGCTATCACGCGCTTTATCCGCAACCACCAAAAAGATTCTTGGGTTGGGGATTACAGAAGTTACGGTGGAGCAGCTAACTATCCACTTCTAGGTGGTTACAGCATGAAAGACTTTGAAGGTTGGCAAGGAAGAAGTGACTACAATGGCTATGTAACCAACTTGTTTGCTCATGATGTCATGACCAAGTACTTCCAACACTTCACTGTAAGCAAGTGGGAAAATGGTACACCAGTCACTATGTCTGATAACGGTAGCACCTATAAATGGACTCCAGAAATGCGAGTGGAATTGGTAGATGCTGATAATAACAAAGTTGTTGTGACTCGTAAGTCAAATGATGTCAATAGCCCGCAATACCGTGAACGTACAGTGACTCTCAATGGACGTGTCATCCAAGATGGTTCAGCTTACTTGACTCCTTGGAACTGGGATGCAAATGGTAAAAAACTTCCTGCTGATAAGGAAAAAATGTACTACTTCAATACGCAAGCTGGTGCAACAACTTGGACACTTCCGAACGATTGGGCAAAGAACAAGGTTTACCTTTATAAACTAACTGACCAAGGTAAGACTGAAGAACAGGAAGTAGCTGTGAAAGATGGTAAGATTACCCTTAATCTTACTGCAAATCAACCATATGTTCTCTACCGTTCAAAACAAACCAACCCTGAAATGTCATGGAGTGAAGGTATGCATATCTATGACCAAGGATTTAACAGTGGTACCTTGAAACACTGGACTATTTCTGGTGATGCTTCTAAGGCAGAAATTGTCAAATCACAAGGCGCAAATGAAATGCTTCGTATCCAAGGCAATAAGAGCACAGTCAGCCTTACTCAGAAACTGACTGGCTTGAAACCAAATACTAAGTATGCTGTTTATGTCGGTGTTGATAACCGTAGTAATGCTAAAGCAAGTATCACAGTGAATACTGGTGAAAAAGAAGTGACTAGCTATACCAATAAATCACTAGCTCTTAACTATGTTAAGGCCTATGCCCATAATACTCGTCGTGACAATGCTACAGTTGACGATACAAGTTACTTCCAAAACATGTATGCCTTCTTTACAACGGGTTCAGATGTATCAAATGTCACTCTTACTTTGAGTCGTGAAGCTGGTGATGAAGCAACTTACTTTGATGAAATTCGTACATTTGAAAACAATTCAAGTATGTACGGAGATAATCATGATACAGCTAAAGGAACATTTAAACAAGACTTTGAAAATGTCGCTCAAGGTATTTTCCCATTTGTAATTGGTGGTATCGAAGGAGTTGAGGATAATCGTACTCACTTATCTGAAAAACATGATCCATATACACAACGTGATTGGAATGGTAAGAAAGTCGATGATGTTATCGAAGGAAATTGGTCATTGAAGACAAATGGGCTAGTTAGCCGTCGTAACTTGGTTTACCAAACAATTCCTCAAAACTTCCGTTTTGAAGCTGGGAAGACTTATCGTGTAACCTTTGAATACGAAGCGGGCTCTGACAATACCTATGCCTTTGTAGTCGGTAAGGGAGAATTCCAGTCAGGTCGTCGCGGTAATCAGGCAAGCAATTTGGAAATGCATGAATTGCCAAATACTTGGACAGATTCTAAGAAAGCTAAGAAGGTAACCTTCCTTGTAACAGGTGCAGACACAGGCGATACTTGGGTAGGTATCTACTCAACTGGTAACGCAAGCAATACTCGTGGAGATTCTGGTGGAAATGCGAATTTCCGTGGTTACAATGACTTCATTATGGATAAACTTCAAATCGAGGAAATCACGTTAACTGGTAAGATGTTGACAGAAAATGCTCTGAAGAATTACTTGCCAACGGTTGCTATGACTAACTATACTAAGGAATCTATGGATGCCTTGAAGGAAGCTGTCTTTAACCTCAGTCAAGCAGATGATGAAATTAGTGTAGAAGAAGCGCGTGCTGAAATTTCTAAGATTGATGCTCTGAAGAATGCCTTGGTACAAAAGAAAACAGCCCTGGTAGCAGAAGACTTTGAAAGTCTGAATGCTCCAGCGCAAGCGGGAGAAGATTTAGCAAATGCCTTTGATGGTAACTTATCAAGTCTATGGCATACGTCTTGGAGTGGTGGAGATGTTGGCAAACCTGCAACTATGGTCTTGAAAGAAGCGACAGAAATCACTGGATTCCGTTATGTGCCACGTGGATCAGGATCAAATGGTAACTTGCGTGATGTGAAACTGGTTGTGACAGATGAGTCTGGTAAAGAACATACTTTCACTGCAACTGATTGGCCAGATAACAATAAACCAAAAGATATTGATTTTGGTAAGACAATTAAGGCTAAGAAAATTGTTTTGACAAGTACTAAGACTTATGGAGACGGTGGTGATAAATATCAAGCTGCTGCTGAGTTAATCTTTAGTCGTCCACAGGTTGCAGAAACAGCTCTTGATTTGTCAGGTTATGAAACAGCTTTAGCGAAAGCTCAAAAATTGACCAGCAAAGAAAATCAAGAGGAGGTAGCAAGTGTAGTAGCTAGCATGAAATATGCTGCGGATAACCATCTCTTGACTGAAAGAATGGTTGCCTACTTTGCAGAATATCTCAACCAACTACAAGATCAGACTGCTAAACCAGATGCTCCTACAAGTAGCAAAGGTGAAGAGGTGGCACCGATTCTTGAAGTGCCTGAGTATAAAGGCCCAGTTGTAACAGCAGGTGAAGAAGCAGTTGTTAATGAAATTCCAGAGTACAAAGGTGGCGTCAATGCGGCAGAAGCAGCTGTCAATGAAGTTCCAGAATACAAAGGTGGAGCCAATGCAGTAGAGGCCTTAGTTCATGAATTGCCAGAATATAAAGGCGGTGCGAATGCAGTAGAAGCAGCTGTCAATGAAGTTTCAGAACACAAAGATGGGTCGAATGCAGCAGAAGTCTTAGTTCATGAATTGCCAGAATATAAAGGTGGTGCGAATGCAGTAGAAGCGGCTATCAATGAAATTCCAGAATACAAAGGTGGAGCCAATGCAGTAGAAGCTTTGGTAAACGAAAAGCCAGCCTACACAGGACTATTGGCTACAGCAGGCGATCAAGCAGCACCAACGGTTGAAAAACCTGAGTATCAGATTAGTCAATTGGGCCAAGGAAAACTTGCAGAATCTAAAACTTCAGTTTCAACAGAAGAGCAGAAGAGATTGCCAGAAACAGGAGAAAGCCAATCTGATACAGCTATCTTCCTAGCTGGCGTCAGTCTTGCCTTATCTGCTGCTGTCCTTGCAACAAAACGTAAAGAAAATTAAAGAAGACTGGATTTTAGAGTTTAAAGGAACTAGAATTCAGACAGAAATAACTTAGTTGGAGAGAACCTCTAGGTTCTCTCCATTTTTAAATGGGAAATGAGACCGCTTACTCTAATAAGTGGATGAAAGGAATAGGAGAAAAATGGATAGACATTTTTTTGAAAGACGCTGTCACTATAGTATTCGAAAATTTGCAATTGGTGCAGCCTCTGTAATGATCGGTGCCAGTATCTTTGGTGCAAATGTAGTGCAAGCTGCAGAGACAGGTGGAACTCCTGAGAAAGAAGGAACAATCACACAAGCTCAGCCCCTAGATAAGTTGCCAGACGATTTAGCAGCTGTTTTAAAGAAAGCTGAATCAGAAGCAACGGCAGATGCAGGACATGAAGAAAATCATGGAAATACTGTAGGAACAAGTCCTACAGCAACTGAAGAAACAAGCTCAGCAACAAGTCCAACAGCTCCCAAACCAGCTGAGACTCTGAAGCCATCTGAAACACCAAAAGCAGATTCTAAACCTGTAGAACCAGCTACACCTACACTCAAACCAGTTGAAAAGCAGATTGAGGATAGGGAAGACCGTAACCATTTAGAAGGTGCTACAGCCCAAGCTAATAACTATGAAACTGGCACTCCGTATACAGCTGACAAGGCAGTGGACGGTAATCCGGATACTCGCTGGGCAACTAATCAAAATATTGAAAAGCCAACCTTTGAATTAACGCTGCCAAAAACAACATTAATTAGACATGTGGAAATTGATTGGGATCGTCGCGTTCGCAATGGTCAAAATGATCCAAATATCAAATCTTGGAGCCTCTACTATGCAGGTCAAGATGATGTAAATGCTAGTGGAGAAAAACAATGGAAGCTAGCTCATACCAAGACTGGAGAACCTGTTTTAGATGAGAAAGTTGACTTAGCTAATAGTATTCAAGCTAAATATCTCAAGTTAGAAATCAATGACTATCAAGCGGGCACAATGGGCTGGAGAAACGTTGGTATTCAAGAAATTCGAGCTTATTCGAATATTCCTGATACAAGTAAGGTAACGGATATCCGTCAGGTTACAGAATTGACTGTAGCTAAAGATGGACAGTCTCTTGTCTTGCCAACTCTACCAGGAAAAGTCAGTCTTATCGGTAGCAACAAACAAGGTGTGATTGACCTTCAAAATCATATTTATAAACCTTTGACTGATCAACGCGTTAAGGTTATGGTAGAGCAAATTAAAGATTCACATACCTTTACTAAAGAATTTGAAGTAGTCATCAAGGGGCTACATCAGGACGAAGGTGTAGGTGTCAAACCAAAAGTAGCACCAGCTGTTCAACAATGGTATGGAAAAGAAGGTCAATCTTCTATCACTTCAGATACAGTTCTTGCGACAGGAGATTCAGGCTTTGATCAGGCTGCAACCTTCTACCAGTCAGACCTTGCAAGCCGTGGATTGGAACTTGCGACAGGTGACAAGCAGGCTCAAAAACGAATTGAATTTAAAAAAGTTGAAAATAAGGGTTATGGTAAGGAAGGCTATGGCCTCACTATCCAAGATGGTGTCATTACTATCGAAGCTGCAACGAACACAGGGGCCTTCTATGCTACTCGTACTCTTCTTCAAATGGGGGAAAGCAATCTCCAAAATGGAGAAATTCGTGATTTCCCAAGCTTTAGTCACCGTGGCTTTATGCTAGATACAGGTCGTAAATTTATTCCTTATGATACCCTTGTAGACATCATGCTCAACATGGCTTACTACAAGATGAACGACTTGCAGTTGCACCTCAACGATAACTATATCTTCCTAAAGGAACACTTGGCAGGTAAGAACCTAACACAAGAAGAAGAGCTTAAGTATGTTCTAGAACATGCTAAGACAGGTTTCCGTGTAGAGACAGATATTGTCGGTAAGAATGGTCAAAAATTAACATCAGATGAGCACTATACTAAAGAAGAGATGCAAAATCTGATTAAACTTGCTAAGGCCTTGCATATCAATCTAGTTCCAGAAATTGACACACCAGGTCATGCTCTGTCATTTGTCAAAGTTCGCCCTGACCTCATGTATCAAGGTAGCCTGAGCGATTACAGAGGTAAACATAACGTAGAGCGCGTAGCTATGCTCGATCTAGATAATAAATACGATGAAACGCTGACTTTTGTCAAATCAGTTTATGACAAACTTCTTGATGGTCCAGATGCACCACTTCATGGGGTATCTACTGTTCATATCGGAACGGATGAATACTACGGAAGTAGAGAAAGCTATCGTCGTTATGTCAATGACCTTATTAAATACATTAAAGGGAAAGGCTATACACCTCGTATTTGGGGATCGCTCAGTGCGAAACGAGGTAAAACAGCTGTTGATTGGAAAGATGTAGAAGTTGATATCTGGAGTATTGGCTGGCAGCAACCAAAAGAAGCTATTGCTCAGGGAGCTAAGATTATTAATATCACAGATATCCCAACATATAGCGTTCCGAATGGAGATAATCGTCAAGCTGCTTATGGTGATTATGCTAACTATGAAACTCAATATAATGGTTGGACACCAAACGATTTCCGAACAGGTCATGGTCCACTTCTAGAAGCATCAAATCCAAATATAATTGGTGGTGGCCACGCAGTTTGGAATGACAATATCGACCTTCATGAGACAGGTTTGACATCTTATGATATCTTTAAACGCTTCTTCAAGAGCATGCAAACAACTGCAGAACGCACTTGGGGATCTGACCGTGCGGCAGCGACATTTGCAGAACGTATCCTACCAGCGAGCCCTTATGCGCCACAGTCAAATCCTGACAGAGCGATTAATCAAAGTGATTTGTTTACTATCAATCCTGAAACTGTGAAGAATTATGCAAGTAAGAAGGTGAAGACAAGCGATCAGGGATTGGCTTTTGAGAAAGATAGCAGTATCGAAGGCCTGGCAGGTGACGTCGGTCCAAGTCATGTCTTGAAGTTTGATGTAACTGTCACTGGAGACGGTGAACAAACCTTCTCAACAAGTGGAGATAACCGTATCTATCTAGCTGATAAAGACGGCTATCTTGCTTATCAATTTGAACAGTTCCATATCCAGTTCAAGAAAAAACTTGAAAAGAACAAACGTTATAAAATCTCTATTGTGACTAAACCACAATCAACGGAATTCTATGTGGATGGTGAGAAGATTGAACGTATCGCAAATCCAGCTCACCCTCGCTTTGCCCACAATAGCTTGGTTCTACCGCTTGAAAGTATCGGTGGTTTCAAAGGAATCTTACATAGTGCAGAGTTGTCAGATAAACCATTTGTAAATCCTCGTTTGATTCCAACAGATCATTTCACAGTTTCTGCAACTAGTCAAGAAACACCAGGAACAGCGACTGAAGGCACTGTTGAAAAAGCCTTTGACAATGATCCAAACACCTTCTGGCATACTAAATGGACTGGTGATACTGCTCCGTACACTCTTTCTATGACTTTGAAAGAAGCAGAAAAAGTCAATGGTTTGACTTATCTCCCACGTCCAGGTGGTGGAAATGGAGTCGTGACTCGCTACGAGATCTATGCACAAAAAGATGGCCAAATGGTCAAGGTTTCAGAAGGAAACTGGGACAACAATACCCAAGAAAAAACAGTCAACTTTGCTCCTGTTCAGACTAACAAGGTTGAGTTGAAAGTTCTAGCAGGTGTTGGGGGCTTTGCAAGTGCAGCTGAAGTTCATCTATTGAAACCTATCAAAGAGGGACAAGAAACACCAGCACAACCATCTACACCTGAAACTCCAAAGGTAGAGCAAACAGGTGATGGAACAGTTGAACTACCGGATCAATTTACTGCAAGCAAACCAGCTAGCGAAGATAGCATTGCGGCTGCCAGCAAGAGCGCAGATTATCTCAAGAAAGAGTACAAGGTCTTTCCAACTCCACAAAAAGTGACTTATGGAGAAGGAGTAACAGCTCTTCGTAAGCAGGTCAATCTGGTAATGGGAGATCAACTCGATGTCTATACTCGTAATCGCTTGAAGAGTGTCTTGCAGGACAATCAAGTATCCTACACTACTAGTAAATCAGCAGTTGCTGGCGCAACGAATATCTATCTTGGAGTACATGGACGAGGAACACAAGCAGAACAAAACTTGTCTAATGTTTCAGCGGGTCTCTTTGACAAAATTGATGCTTATGCTCTGACCATCAAGGACAACTCAATTTCCATCGTCGGAAAAGACACAGATGCGGTCTTCTATGGTTTGACAACCTTGAAACACATGCTCAAGGAAAGTCAAGTTCCAGTTCTTCGCAATGTGACAGTGGAAGATTACGCTGAAATCAAGAACCGTGGTTTCATCGAAGGTTACTATGGAAATCCATGGTCTAATGCAGATCGTGCTGAACTCATGCGTTTTGGTGGCGATTTGAAATTGACCCAATACTTCTTCGCACCAAAAGATGATCCATACCACAACAAGAAATGGCGTGAACTTTACCCAGAAGAAAAACTAGCTGAAATTCGTGAACTTGCTCGCGTCGGAAATCAAAGTAAAACTCGCTATGTATGGACTATCCATCCATTCATGAACAACCGTATCCGCTTTGGTAATGAAGCGCATTACCAAGAAGATTTGGCAACCATCAAGGCTAAATTTACCCAGTTGATGAAAGTGGGTGTCCGTGAATTTGGTATTCTAGCCGATGATGCACCAAGCCCAGTTGGAGGCTACAATAGCTACAACCGCTTGATGCAGGATATGACCAACTGGTTGACAGAAATGCAAGGAACTTATAGCGGTCTGCGCAAAGAAATGATCTTTGTACCTGGTCAGTATTGGGGTAATGGGCGTGAAGCAGAGTTGAAATCTCTAAATGAAAATCTTCCAAGTTCAACCTCTATGACTTTGACGGGTGGTAAGATTTGGGGTGAAGTTTCTGAAGGTTTCTTATCAACTCTCAAGAACAATCTAACTGCAGGTGGTAAAACTTATCGTCCAGTATCACTTTGGGTGAACTGGCCAGTTACAGATAACTCTAAACAACACTTGATTCTAGGTGGTGGTGAAAAATTCCTTCATCCAAATGTAGATCCAAGCTTGCTGTCTGGTATCATGTTGAATCCAATGCAACAATCTGAACCATCTAAGATTGCCCTCTTTGCTGGAGCTCAATATACATGGAAACAGTGGAAATCAGAAGAAGAAGCTAAGAAACTCAATGACATTGCCTTCAACTTTGTTGAAAATGGTCATTTTGAAGATAGCAAGGTATCAGCAGCCTTCCGCGAACTCGGTAAGCACATGATCAACCAAAACATGGACGGTCGTGTCGTTAAACTAGAAGAATCAGTTGAATTAGCTCCAAAATTGACAGACTTCATGACTAAGCTCAAAGCGGGTCAGGATGTAACTGCAGAGCGTGTAGCCTTGCGTGCAGAATTTGCCAAGATTAAAGAAGCAGCTGAACTTTATAAAGCATCAGGTGATCAAAAAATGGTTGCACAAATCCACTATTGGTTGGATAATGCAATCGACCAAATGAATGCCCTTGATGCCTTCCTAACAGGAACAGAGGCTATGACTACAAATGATGCAGCCAAACTTTGGGACAGCTACTATAAAGGTTTGAAATTGTATGAACAGTCTCAAACTCATACCTTCCATTATGTAGACCATCTTGAAAAGGCTGAATTGGGTGTTCAACATATCCGTCCATTTATCCTATCTTTGAAAGAAGTTCTAGCGTCTGAAGTTCAAAAAGTCTTGCACCCTGACAAAATCATCAGCACCTTTATTACCAATCGAACAGGTGTAGAAGGTGGTTTGGCAGAAGTAACGGATGGTGACTTGGCAACTCATGCCTTGATTAAATCACCAAGTAGTATCAAGACAGGTGATTATATCGGTATGAAATTCAACAAACCGGTAGATATCCAAACCTTGACCTTTGCTATGGGAACTCAGGCAAATCCACGTGATACCTTTAGTAAGGCTGAAGTGCAGTATTTGGATGAAAATGATAACTGGGTAACCTTGAAAGAGCCAAGCTATGTCGGAAATGAATCTCTTCTTAAATTTGAGAATCTCCATATTAAGGCTAAGGCAGTTCGTATGGTTGCGACAGAAGATCGTGAAAATACCTGGTTTGCGGTTCAGGAAATTGCAGTCAACCGTCCAGTTGAAAAAGCACGTGGCCAACAAGCGACGACAGTTAGTCTTAGCTCAAACTTAGTTTACAAGCTAAATACCTCAGCCCGTCAAATCACTGATGGCAAGGACAATACAGAAGCCATGATGGCAAATGCTGACGGCAGCAATACGACCCCAGTAGATGCCTGGGCACAACTTGACCTAGGTGAAGTTAAGTCAGTGACTAAAGTTCGTCTTCGCCAAGGAACTGATGATAAACTTGCCACAGGTGTACTTGAGTACTCTACAGATGGAATTGCATGGCAAGAATTAGATCGTTTGGCAGGAGAACAAACTAAGGAAGTGACTAGAGCTATCAATGCTCGTTACATCCGAGTGCGAAATACCAAGGCAAGTGACATTTGGTGGCGTATCCAAGACTTCTCTGTTGAGACACGTTCTGGAAATAGCGATTTAACAGACACCAACGTGGATGCCTTGAAGGAAACACCAGTAGTGGATAGCTTGGGTAGTTACGAGCTTCAAATTCCAGCTGGAACCAAACTTCCTGCAAATAGCTATCTAGGTATGAAGCTTGATCGTATCCATCAAGTCAAGAGCATCCAGCTCCAAGGCCAGGCCAACCCAGCCCTAAGTTTAGAGTACTCTGCAAATGCTCAAGAATGGACACCAGCTAGCCAGTTGACAGACAGAACTGTTGCAACACACTTGGTACGTTACGTTCGTCTTGTGAATAAAACAGATCAAGAACAAGACCTGCCATCAACTTCTCTCCTTGTAACGACTAAAGAAGTGCAACCAACCAAACTAGAATCTACAACTATGGGCATTCATCCAACATACGGAAGAAATGATGTTCGTAAGATTAATAACCTAGATCAATTGTTTGATGGTGTCTACAACAACTTCGTTGAGTTTTCAGACTATGCCCATAAAGATGGCCATGTAACCTTGAAACTTGGTAGCGAACGCACTATCAAGAAGATCAGAGCTTACATCCAAGACGGAACTCAAAACTATCTTCGTGATGGTAAAATCCAAGTCAGCCAAGACGGTAAAACTTGGACGGATGTTGTGACAGTGGGAGATGGTGTAGCCAATAGTACACACGATGATTCATTGACAGATGGTTGGACACATGATTCTAAGATGCCAGGAAATCGCTATATCGAGGGTGAATTGACGACACCAGTCAAAGCAAACTATCTTCGTGTCCTCTATACAGCTGACTATGATGCTCGTTTTGTAGGATTTACAGAATTGGTGATCAATGATGGCGAATTTGTCAAACCAATCAATGATCCAACTGTAGAAGGAAACGGTGGTGAAAGCCGAGGCAACTTCTATACTAATCTCGTAGACGGAAAAGTCTTGACTAGCTACAAGGCGGAAAATGATAAGGGTGAATTGGTTTACCACTTGTCAGAACCAACCAATGCCAACCATCTACGCCTTGTTTCAAGCCTTCCTGAAGGAGTGAAAGCACGAGTTCAAGCGAGAACACTCAAGGATGGTCAAGAAAGTTGGACAGATCTTGGTGCCATTACATCTAGTCTCCAAACCTTTGCTATTCGAAATGGTGGTTCTCTTCTAGATGTTAAATTGGTATGGGAAGGTGGCAAGGCTGAGTTTTATGAATTGGCGAGCTTCTATCAAGAATTGACAGAAGAACCTGTTCAATCAAGCAAGGGTGAAGAACCAGCACCAGTGCTTGAGGTACCTGAATTTACAGGTGGTGTGAATGCAGTTGAAGTCTTGGTACATGAGCTTCCAGCCTACACAGGCCTAGTAGCAACAGTAGGCGATCAAGCCGCTCCAACAGTAGAGCAACCAGAGTTCAAGGGTGGAGTCAATGCAGTTGAAGCTTTGGTCAATGAGCTACCAGCTTATACAGGCCCAGTAGCAACAGTAGGCGATCAAGTTGCACCGACAGTAGAAAAACCAGAGTTCCAAGGTGGAGTCAACTCTGTTATGGCCTTGAAACATGAATTACCAGAGTACACAGGTCAGGTATCAACCGTAGGCGACCAACCAACTCCAACAGTAGAGAAAGCAGAGTTCAAGGGTGGAGTCAACTCCGTTATGGCCTTGAAACATGAGCTTCCAGAGTACACAGGCCCATTGTCAACCGTAGGTGACCAACCAGCACCGACAGTAGAAAAACCAGAGTTCCAAGGTGGAGTCAACTCTGTTATGGCCTTGAAACATGAGCTTCCAGAGTACACAGGTCAATTATCAACCGTAGGTGACCAACTAGCACCGACAGTAGAAAAACCAGAGTTTAAACTAAGTTCGTTAGAAAAAGCTCAGACTCCAGAAGCACCAGTTCAAGTTGCCAAGGAAGACAAGAGATTGCCAGAAACTGGTGAAAAACAGTCAGAAACAGCTATTTTCTTGGCAAGTGTTGGACTAGCTCTATCTGCTATCTTTGTAGCAAAAAGTAAAAAAGATTAGTTGTGTATGACAATTAAACTCTTTCTTAATAGTATTCTAAACCAGTGGAGTTTATAGAACAAAAAAACCTGAGAAGTAAAATTGGCATTCTCAGGTTTTTCTGTTCTAATTATTGATTTAACAAAGAAAAGATTGAAAAACCACCCAATTTTGAACTGCACCCCAAAAGTTAGACAGAAAAAATCTAACTTTTTGGGGTCAGTACATTTTTTTTGGGTGGTTAGTAATTTATTGTTGAGCTGGCTTAGGATTTTGGTTAGGCTGACCTTGATTGGTACTTGGTTGTTGTGTTACCGTATTCTCATTGGTTCCAGCATTAGGAGTAGCTGTATTTGCATTTGCATTTGGATTTGCGTTTGCGTTTGGTGTCGTTACACTTGACTGAGAGGTTGAGGTCTCTGGAGTCTGACTCGCAGGAGCGGGTGTAGAACTTTGTTGAGTAGCAGGAGCAGTCCATGTAGGACGAGCACCGTTCTTAAAGACATATTCTCCACTTCGATATAAGCCCTCAGGCATAGTCCAATCTCCAGGATGATTATCTTCAGAAAGATAAGTCATCATTGAGCGGTACACCTTGGCTGCAACATAGAAGCCATCACCAACAATAGGAGTAAGACGATTTGAGTAACCCGTCCATATAGCCATCGAATATTTACGAGTATAGCCGACAAACATTTCATCTGGGGCAACATAGCCTGAGTTTTTGATATATTTCTCAATTTCTTCATCTGTATAGTTTGATGTACCAGTTTTACCAGCTTGAGGTAGCCATGGAAGATAGGCACCACGACCTGTTCCGTATGCTAAAACAGTTTTCATCATTTCTGTCATCATATAGGCAGTCGTCTCTTTCATAGCCCGAGTGCCAGGGTCAGAAAATTCTTTTGAGCTACCGTCACTAAAGACAATCTTGTTAACGTACATTGGTTTATGGTAGATACCACCATTCGCAAAAGCTGCGTAGGCGGCTGCCATTTTCTCACTACTTGCTCCGTACTGTTTGTTGGATTCAGTTGTATTACTAGAGATAGCATTCGCATAGTGCATACTTGGATAATCAATACCAAGTCCGTTTAGGAAGGTTTTTGCTTTATCTAAACCGACCTTATTAAGAGTTTCAACCGCTGTGACATTACGTGATTGTTGAAGAGCATACTGGATAGTAATATTTCCAAAGTAACCTTTATCCCAGTTGTAAACAGGTGTATTTGTGCCAGGATAATTATAAGGTACATCGTGAACAGTTGAAGCAGTTGAATCGTAGATACCGTATTCTAAGGCAGGAGCATAGTCTGTGATAGGTTTCATAGTAGAACCCCAGTCACGGTTGGTTTCAACGGCTTGGTTGACTCCGAAAGATACATTACTTGATTGGTGACGGGCACCTAACTGAGCAATGACTTTACCATTTGTTACATCTACGATAGTTGAAGCTACTTGGAGTTCATCATCAGGATAATTAACGTATTCATCAGTATTGTAAATATCCCAGAGATGTTGTTGAACTTCGGTGTCAACATTGGTGTAGACTTCCATACCAGTAGTTAGAAGGTTGTAGCCAGTTTCTTGTTCTACTTGATCAATTACTTCTTTAAGGTAATTGTCCATGTAAGCAGGATAGCTATTACCAGATTTTAGGCTTTGTAGACCTTCAGTAATTGGTGTGTTGATTGCTTTTTCATATTGCTCTGCTGTGATGAATCCTTGACCCTTCATCTCAGATAGGACAAGATTACGTCGTTCCTGAGCTACTTCAGGATGAGAGTATGGGTCATACTGATTTGGAGCCTGAGGCATTCCGGCGAGGAGTGCTAACTGCGGTAAGTTCAAATCTTTAAGATCTTTCCCGTAGTAGTTCTGTGCAGCAGTTTGCATTCCATAGTTACCGTTTGACATGTAGACCTTATTAATGTAGTAGGTTAGGATTTCTTGTTTCGTAGCTTTTTGCTCTAGTTGAACAGCTAGCCAAGCTTCCTGAGCTTTACGTGATAAGGTTTGATCGGCAGTTGAAGTAGAGAAATAAGTCAACTTAATCAATTGCTGAGTTAAGGTTGAAGCTCCTTGGAGTCCCCCTCCACCTCGGAGATTTCTCAATGCTGCCCCAAGAATACGAATAGTATCAACTCCACGGTGATTAAAGAAACGATGGTCCTCAATAGAAGTAATAGCATTAACTAATTCCGTTGGAATTTCATTTGATTGCGCATTGACACGGCGTTCTGCTCCAAGATCGGCAATCAGTTCGTCTTTGCTATCGTATATCTTACTTGAGGTTGTCGCGACTAGTTTACTTTCGGACAGAGACGGAGCCTTGCTAACATAGTAGAGAAAAAGCCCTCCGCCTAGGACAACAGCTGCGATAAATACAGTTAAGAAGCCGATGCTTATATACTTAGCTATTCGCAGGATAGTTTGTTTGTTCATCTTGTTTTACCACCTAGTAAATGTTCTTTGATAATGTCGAGATAGGGAATTTGAGGAAAGGCGCCTTGCTCAATCAAATATCCATATTCTTGAATATATCCAAGTGGCATTGACTTTTGTCCCTTATCTTGATGATAGAAACGAATCAAGTCAATAGCCGGCAATAAATAAGTTTCTTGCTGAGAAGAAAAGTGCAGGAGCACAAAGCAAATTCCTTGCTGGGCAAGGACTTGTTCCATGTGTTGAATCTGGTGAAGGTGAAAATTCTTCATCGGAATCGCATGTTTCTGCCTAGTTTCCTTAACTTCAAAGTCGATGTAGTATCCATCATAAACACCTGAATAGTCAGTAGTTGAAGCTTGTCTAAAGTAGGCTTCGACAATCTTTGCTCGACTTCGTTGTGGATAATCGACACGAACGATTTGGATGGGAGTGGGTTTCTTGTGGATAACAGCCAGTCCATGAGACAAGTAGTAGTCGTTCGTGGCATTAATCATCTTTTCAAAGGACATTCCTCTATTAGCGAAATTTTTAGTTTTGGATAGAGGAGTGTTTCTTTTTGATGATAAAATTTTATGAGGATAGTTGACCATAATTCTCCTTATTGGTACAATAACATCACTCTATTATATCATAAAATTACAAAGAAAGGGTTAAAAATGACTACAGCTTTAATTTTAGGATACTCAGCTTTTGATCTGGGACTTTATAATGATAAAGATCCTCGGTTGAAAGTGATAAAAAAAGCGATTCAAAAAGATTTAGAATCTATGGCTCAAGAAGGTGTGACGTGGCTTGTATTCACAGGAAATCTAGGATTCGAATACTGGGTATTAGAAGTAGCTCGAGAGATGAAAGAAGATTATGGCTTTCAGCTGGCGACAATATTTGATTTTGAAACTCATGGAAGTAATTGGAATGAAGCTAACCAAATAAAATTAAGTGAGTTCAAACAAGTTGATTTTGTAAAATATGCCTATTCAAAGTATGAACATAAGGGACAATTACGAGATTATCAACATTTTCTACTAGAAAACACGGATGAATCTTATCTATTTTATGATGAAGAAAATGAGACAAAATTACGGCATTTTTATCAAATGATGAAAAATCAAGAGAACTATTTTACAAGAAGGTTAACTTTTGAATCCTTAAATGAAATGGCAGAAAATTTTTCTGAAAAGTAAGCCTTTGACCTTGATTTTTGTTTGCCTTTTTTTATATAATAATACTAGCAACCGAGAATGGAGAGGGACATGGCAAGTATTATTTTTTCAGCAAAAGATATTTTTGAGCAAGAGTTTGGACGTGAGGTCCGTGGATATAGTAAGGTTGAAGTTGATGAATTTTTGGACGATGTCATCAAGGACTATGAGACTTATGCAGCTTTGGTTAAATCACTACGTCAGGAGATAGCTGATTTGAAGAGTGAATTATCTAGTAAACCGCAGGTTACTACACCTCAGCCGGATTCAATTGAGGTAACAAGCTCTACTTCAGTAACAAATTTTGATATTTTAAAACGCTTAAATCGACTTGAAAAAGAAGTGTTTGGTAAACAAATCTTAGATAATCAAGATTTATAATAGAATTATGGATGAGTGCAATTTTTGGATAATCGCGTGAGGAGAATTGCTTTTCATGAGGAAAGTCCATGCTAGCACAGGCTGTGATGCCTGTAGTGTTTGTGCTAGGCGAAACCATAAGCCTAGGGACGAGAAATCGTTACGGCAGTTGAAATGGCTAAGTCCTTGGATAGGTCAGAGTAGGCTTGAAAGTGCCACAGTGACGGAGTCTTTCTGGAAACAGAGAGAGTGGAACGCGGTAAACCCCTCAAGCTAGCAACCCAAATTTCGGTCGGGGCATGGAGTACACGGAAACGAACGTAGTACTCTGACTGCTATCAGCTGTAGGCTGTTAGTGGTAGACAGATGATTATCGAAGGAAGTGGTCCTAGTCACTTCTGGAACAAAACATGGCTTATAGAAAATTGCATATAGGTTGGGGCTGAGAAATCTTTCTCAACCTCATTTTTTAAAGTGAACAAAAGAAAGGTCTTACAAGACTGTAAAATGAAAAAAGAATTTAATTTAATCGCGACTGCTGCAGCAGGTCTTGAAGCTGTTGTGGGACGAGAAGTGAGAGAGTTGGGCTATGATTGTCAGGTTGAAAACGGCCGTGTTCGTTTTCAAGGAGATGCAAGAGCAATTATCGAAACCAACCTCTGGCTTCGGGCAGCAGATCGTATCAAGATTATCGTAGGAACGTTCCCAGCTAAGACTTTTGAAGAGTTGTTTCAGGGAGTTTTCGCCTTAGATTGGGAAAATTATTTACCGCTTGGGGCTCGTTTTCCGATTTCAAAAGCCAAATGTGTTAAATCTAAACTTCACAATGAGCCAAGTGTACAGGCTATTTCAAAGAAGGCTGTTGTCAAGAAATTACAAAAACACTATGCTCGCCCAGAAGGTGTTCCTCTGATGGAGAATGGTCCAGAGTTTAAGATTGAGGTCTCTATTCTTAAAGACATAGCAACTGTCATGATTGATACGACAGGGACTAGCCTCTTTAAACGTGGTTATCGTACGGAAAAGGGTGGCGCTCCTATCAAGGAAAACATGGCGGCAGCCATTTTACAACTTTCTAACTGGTATCCAGATAAGCCTTTGATTGATCCGACCTGTGGTTCAGGAACTTTCTGTATCGAGGCAGTTATGATTGCTAGAAAGATGGCACCAGGACTTCGTCGCTCTTTTGCATTTGAGGAATGGAACTGGATTAGCGATCGACTGATTCAAGAAGTGCGTACAGAAGCAGCTAAGAAAGTGGATCGTGAACTGGAACTGGATATCATGGGATGTGATATCGATGCACGTATGGTGGAAATTGCTAAGGCTAATGCCCAGGCGGCAGGGGTTGCAGGAGATATTACCTTTAAGCAGATGCGCGTGCAGGATTTACGTTCCGATAAAATCAATGGAGTTATTATCTCTAACCCGCCTTATGGTGAACGCTTGTCAGATGATGCAGGGGTTACCAAGCTTTATGCTGAGATGGGTCAAGTATTTGCACCACTGAAAACGTGGAGCAAGTTTATCCTAACTAGCGATGAAGCCTTTGAGACCAAGTACGGTAGTCAAGCGGATAAGAAGCGTAAGTTGTACAATGGGACCTTAAAAGTTGATTTGTATCAATATTTTGGTCAGCGTGTTAAACGCCAAGAAGTGAAGTAGAAAGGATAAGATATGGACCAGAAAAGACGTGATCGGCATGAGAAACATGATCAAGAGCCACAATTTGATTTTGATGACGCTAAAGATTTGACAGTAGGTCAAGTTATTCGTAAGAATGAGGAAGTTGAAGCTGGGGTGCTTCCAGAAGATAGTATTCTAGACAAATATATAAAGCAACATCGTGAAGAGATTGAAGCAGATAAGTTTGAAACACGACAGTTCAAAAAAGAAGAGCTAGCAGCCACTCAAAGTTTAGAGGAATTGATTCAAGCAGTTCGAGAAACGAGTGATACTACTGCAGATGAGGAGTTAGGAGAAGAATCTTCTATAGATGCTACAGACACAAATAGTTCAGACTTTGTTTTGCCTCCTCTAGAGGAAAAAAGTCAAAAGATAGAACCTCTAGTTGTAACTAAGGAAGGTGTTGATGAAGATGACGAGGTCCAAGAAGATGAGACAGTTTTACTGTCGAGAGCTACTGCCATAGAGACAGAAACAGAAGCAGATTCTATAAAGAAACGAGTGATGATCATCGCTTCAGTACTGATTGTAATTGTTATCCTGCTGGGGAGCTATTTTGTCTACCGTCAAATCTCACGCTCAAACCAAGAGATACAATCTTCACAATCAGCTTCAACCGACCAAGCTACGCAAACAGCATTACAAGAGTTTAATACTCTCTATGATGCCTTCTATACAGATAGCAACAAAACGGCTTTGAAAAATAGTCAGTTTGATAAGCTGAGCCAACTTAAAACCTTGCTTGATAAGTTGGAGGGTAGTCGTGAATATACGCTTGCAAAATCTAAGTATGACAGCCTTGAAACGCAAATTAAGGCTATTCAAAATGTAAATGCTCAATTTGAGAAGCCAGCTATTGTTGATGGTGTTTTGGACACTAACGCTAAAGCTAAATCGGATGCTAAATTTACAGATATTAAAACTGGAAATACGGAGCTTGATAAATTACTAGATAAGGCTATTAGTCTAGGTAAGAGTCAACAAACAGCTCCTTCAAGCTCAAGTCAAGAAAGTTCAAGTTCATCAACAGAGAGCTCTACAGGCAACACAGGTCCATCTTCAAGCGCCTCATCAAACAATTCAGTTTCTGCACGTGATGATAGCCATGGCGGTTTATCAAGTTCTGGAGTTGACCTCCAGAGAGCTTCGAGTCGTGTGCCGTTCAATCAATCGGCTGTTGATGATAGCAATAACTCTGCTTGGGATTTCGCGGATGGTGTTTTGGAACAAATCCTAGCGACTTCACGCTCACGTGGTTATATCACTGGAAACCAATACATCCTTGAACGTGTTAATATCGTTAATGGCAATGGTTATTACAACCTCTACAAGCCAGATGGAACCTATCTCTTTACCCTTAACTGTAAGACAGGATACTTTGTTGGAAATGGTTCTGGACATGCGGATGCTTTGGACTACTAAGCAGTCGTTACAAAATTCTTTCTTTTCAAAAGTAAAAATGATAAAATAAAACAAATCAAATAAGAGGAGTGTCAAATGACAAAAGCTAACTTTGGTGTCGTAGGTATGGCCGTAATGGGTCGTAACCTTGCCCTTAATATTGAATCTCGTGGTTACACAGTTGCTATCTACAACCGTAGTAAAGAAAAAACGGAAGATGTAATTGCTTGCCATCCTGAAAAGAACTTTGTACCAAGCTATGACGTGGAAAGTTTTGTAAACTCAATCGAAAAACCTCGTCGTATCATGCTGATGGTTCAAGCTGGACCTGGTACAGATGCTACTATCCAAGCCCTTCTTCCACATCTTGACAAGGGTGATATCTTGATTGACGGCGGAAACACTTTCTACAAAGATACAATCCGTCGTAATGAAGAATTGGCAAACTCAGGTATCAACTTTATTGGTACTGGGGTCTCTGGTGGTGAAAAAGGTGCCCTTGAAGGTCCTTCTATCATGCCTGGTGGACAAAAAGAAGCATACGAATTGGTTGCGGATGTTCTTGAAGAAATCTCAGCTAAAGCACCAGAAGATGGTAAACCATGTGTGACTTACATCGGTCCTGATGGAGCTGGTCACTATGTGAAAATGGTTCACAACGGTATCGAGTATGGTGATATGCAATTGATCGCAGAAAGCTATGACTTGATGCAACACTTGCTAGGCCTTTCTGCAGAAGATATGGCTGAAATCTTTACTGAGTGGAACAAGGGTGAATTGGACAGCTACTTGATCGAAATCACAGCTGATATCTTGAGCCGTAAAGACGATGAAGGTCAAGATGGACCAATCGTAGACTACATTCTTGATGCCGCAGGTAACAAGGGAACTGGTAAATGGACTAGCCAATCATCACTTGACCTTGGTGTGCCATTGTCACTCATCACTGAGTCAGTATTTGCACGTTACATTTCAACTTACAAAGAAGAACGTGTACATGCTAGCAAGGTTCTTCCAAAACCAGCTGCCTTCAAATTTGAAGGAGACAAGGCTGAGTTGATTGAAAAAATCCGTCAAGCTCTTTACTTCTCAAAAATCATTTCATACGCACAAGGTTTTGCTCAATTGCGTGTAGCTTCTAAAGAAAATAACTGGAACTTGCCATTTGCAGACATCGCATCTATCTGGCGTGATGGCTGTATCATCCGTTCTCGTTTCTTGCAAAAGATTACAGATGCTTACAACCGTGATGCAGACCTTGCTAACCTTCTTTTGGATGAATACTTCTTGGATGTCACTGCTAAGTACCAACAAGCAGTGCGTGATATCGTAGCTCTTGCGGTTCAAGCTGGTGTGCCAGTGCCAACCTTCTCAGCAGCTATTACTTACTTTGATAGCTACCGTTCAGCTGACCTTCCAGCTAACTTGATCCAAGCGCAACGTGACTACTTTGGTGCCCACACTTACCAACGTAAAGACAAAGAAGGAACCTTCCACTACTCCTGGTATGACGAAAAATAAGTAGGTCTGCCATGGGGAAACGGATTTTATTACTTGAGAAAGAACGAAATCTAGCTCATTTTTTAAGTTTGGAACTCCAAAAAGAGCAATACCGAGTTGATCAGGTTGAGGAGGGGCAAAAGGCCCTCTCCATGGCTCTTCAGACAGACTATGACTTGATTTTATTGAATGCTCAACTGGGGGATATGACAGCCCAGGATTTTGCAGACAAGCTGAGTCGGACTAAGCCAGCCTCCGTGATCATGGTCTTGGACCATCGCGAAGAATTGCAAGATCAGATTGAGACAATCCAACGCTTTGCCGTTTCTTACATCTATAAGCCGGTTATTATTGACAATTTGGTGGCTCGTATTTCAGCGATTTTCCGAGGTCGGGACTTTATCGACCAACACTGTAGTCAGATGAAGGTTCCAACGTCTTACCGCAATCTGCGTATGGATGTAGAACATCATACCGTTTATCGTGGCGAGGAGATGATTGCTTTGACTCGTCGTGAGTATGACCTCTTGGCTACTCTTATGGGAAGCAAGAAAGTTCTGACTCGTGAGCAGTTGTTGGAAAGTGTCTGGAAGTATGAAAGTGCGACCGAAACAAATATCGTGGATGTCTATATCCGTTATCTACGTAGCAAGCTTGATGTAAAAGGTCAAAAAAGCTACATTAAAACAGTTCGTGGTGTTGGTTACACCATGCAAGAATAGAAAAGCAGTTGCAGTTTTGTAACTGCTTTTTTTGAGGGGTTTTCTATATATTGACATGCAGTTTGCTCTTTGCTATAATCAGTTATGGAGGATATGTCTAATGAAAATAATAAAAAAATTGATGCAAATTGCATTAGCAGTCTTTTTCTTTGGTTTGCTAGCAACAAGTGCAGTATTGGCGGATGATGCTGATTCAGAAGGCTGGCAATTTGTCCAAGAAAATGGTAGAACCTACTACAAGAAGGGGGACCTAAAAGAAACCTACTGGCGAGTGATTGATGGGAAGTACTATTATTTTGATCCTTTATCTGGAGAGATGGTGGTCGGCTGGCAATATATACCGTTTCCATCTAAAGGTAGTACAATTGGTCCTTACCCTAATGGTATAAGATTAGAAGGTTCCCCAATGCCAGAATGGTACTACTTTGACA
>NZ_RQZB01000030.1:0-1509 GCF_003859975.1 Streptococcus sp. OH4692_COT-348 | reverse complement strand
CCTTTAAAATGATTCATCGTCATTCCTCCTGCTATCTTTTTCTATTATTCTACCTTATTTGATAGTAGATTTAAAACTTTGCAACAGAACCGCAAATATCTTTGGGACTACTACAGATTATTTGCTGGGACAAAAACCTTATTCAATTATCAGTAGTTTACCTCTAGAACAATTAGATCTTACCAATATTGCAAACTTTTCAAAGGATGAGTTTGATATTTTGAAACATTCAATAGCAGTTTCGGTGGCAAGAAATAAAATAAAGGCAACAGAACTAAAAGATAGAGTTATAGAAAAAAATCAGTTGTCAGAAAAAGATGCAGAACTTTTGAATAAGATTTTTGAAGAAGTTAAAACTTATTGGGAAAATTAGGAGGACGCTAGTCTTCAAAATTCCCTCCCAAAATGTGTCCAAAATATTGACAGAATTCTAGCTTTTCATTATAGTTCTTATGGAACTTTTTTTCTACAACAAAATAGGCTCCATAATATCCATAGGGGATTTACCCACTACAAATAGTATAGAGCCGGTTTTATTAATGTCCTGCATTTCCTAATAAGTTAACCATGACAACACCAATGATAATCAAAATTAAACCGATAATGCTATAAACATTTAGTGTTTCTTTGAAAATCATTACTGCGATAGAGGATATCAAAACTAAACCGACAGCTGACCATGTTGCATAAGCTATTCCTACAGGAATTTTTTGCATTGCTAGTGATAAGAAATAGAAACAAACGCCATAGCTAAGTAGGGCAGAAACGGTTGGAATAGGCTTTGTAAAACCGTCTGATAATTTCAAAAGGTTAGTTCCCAATATCTCTCCTACAATGGCGATAAAAAGATAAAAGTATGACATGTCTTTAACCTCCTATATGTCATGTTTTTGCTCTAAGAGCTATTATAGCTATCCGTTTTTTATAAATCTTGGCACAAGTCATGAGAATTTGTAGTAAAACTGTGGCAGACACTTTTTCAGAACCAATAGCTGATAAGTTTAGTATATCATAAGATAAATTTTAAATAAAGTCTTGATTTATTTCAATGTCTTGCGTGGTCTCGATTTTACTGGTAAAATTACTTTTAAGAACTTTAAAAAAGAGGCTTCTATATTTGACAAAACAATGACTTGTTGTCCCGAATGTGGGCATCCTTTGGAGAAAAAATTTTTAAAAGATGAGGGAGATATTCCTTATTGTTCACAATGTGCGAGTTTTCGTTTTCCAGTCTTTAATACAGCAATTAGTGCGATTTTATTTAATGAAAAACATGATAAGATTCTCTTGATTAAGCAATATGACATGGCTGAGCATATTTTGCTAGCTGGTTATGTGTCTAATGATATTCACAACCAATTTCTACAATCATTAAAGGCAATTAATTTAGCCTCTCTTATTACGGATATGGGTAATAAGGTTCTGTTGCAAAGTTTTAAATAAAGAATAAAATCCCTTACGGCATCTATGATTTAAGCTGGGATTCCCAATAATACCTTGATTTCAGTA
>NZ_RQZB01000029.1:0-1977 GCF_003859975.1 Streptococcus sp. OH4692_COT-348 | reverse complement strand
CGATATATGTAAAAACAAATTGTTCTGGATTACTGATGATGCCAAACTTTGCTAGTTCATATTTTTGTTGCTCTTTCCAAGAGGTAAGAAGTTGAAGTAAGTCATTAGAAATAGAGAAAATAGTTTTCTTATTTCCCTTAGTAGATTTTACTTGTCCATATCTATCTAAAGATTGAATTAGCTGAATCTGCGATTTTGAAAAGTCTATATGTTTCCATTGAAGAGCATAGGTTTCATATTTTCTATCGCCTAAGAAAAAAGTGAGATAAAATAGGACATAATTTTTAAGGGTTATTTTATCATTATTTAAATTTTCTTGAAATGCTGAGAACCATTCTTGGAGTTGTTCATGAGTTAGATATAAATTTTACTATCTCTTTGACTCTGCAAGTTGAATATTTTTAGTGGCCTTTATTCTTCTTAATATTTTTGCAACTTTATTAGCTTCGATATACTCAAGTTTTTCTACCCAGTCAAAGATAGAATGAACTGCACCCCAAAAGCTAGATTTTTTCTGTCTAACTTTTTGGGGTCAGTTCAATAATCATTCTGTTTTATATATACTAAGATGTCCATAGAAATTTATGTATGTTTTTTGATTTATATATAGAAAAAGAGAAGACCACTGGTCTTCTCTTTGGGGGAACTAGAATCATTGAAAAGAATTAAGTAAAGATTTTAATTAGTCTTTGAAATTCTTTTGGAAGATGAGTAGAGACAATACTGAAGTAATAGCAGCCAAGAATAAGAAGGCATTTGCTTCTTGTTCTCCAGTTTCTGGGAGTTGTTTTTCCTTGTCTTGTTTAACTGTAGTAGCAACAGGTGCTTTTTCATCTTTTCTTGGTGAATCTTCTGTTACAACTGCAGGAGCTGGTTTTTCAGTTTCTCTAGGTAGAACATACTCAGGGAGAGTAACAACTGGTGGCGCCTCTGTTCCTACAGAACTTTGTTTCGTTCCAACCTCAATTACTCGATCTAGAGCTGGAGTTGATTTGGTTTGGACTACCTTGCGATTGCTACCATCTACTTCGACATACTCAATTAGCAGGCCGTCTTTACCTTCTGCTAGAACTTTCTCTTTTCCTTTATCTAAGTTTGGATTTTCGTGACGGATAGTCTTGAATGGTACTGCCTTCTTGACAATATCCAAGCTTGGAAGTTTAAAGACAAGGTCCTTAATCCCCTCTTCAGGACTTGAAGAAGTAATTGGTTTTTCAGGTTCTTTTGGTAGAAGGTACTCAGGAAGAGTCACAACTGGTGGAGTATCTGTTCCTATAGAACTTTGTTTAGTTCCAACCTCGATTACTCGGTCTAAAGCTGGAGTTGATTTGGTTTGGACTACCTTGCGATTGCCACCATCTACTTCGATGTACTCAACTAACAAACCGTCTTTCCCTTCTGCTAGAACTTTCTCTTTCCCTTTGTCTAGTTGTGGATTTTCGTGACGGATAGTCTTGAATGGTACTGCCTTCTTGACAATATCCAAACTTGGGAGTTGGAAGACAAGCTCTTTAACCCCTTCTTCAGGACTTGAAGAAGTAATTGGTTTTTCAGGTTCTTTTGGTAGAAGGTACTCAGGAAGAGTCACAACTGGTGGAGTATCTGTTCCTACAGAGCTTTGTTTCGTTCCAACTTCAATCACTCGGTCTAGAGCTGGAGTTGATTCAGTTTGAACTACTTTACGATTGCTGCCATCTACTTCGACATACTCGATTATAGCACCATCTTTCCCTTCTGCTAGAACTTTCTCTTTTCCTTTGTCTAAGTTTGGCTTTTCGCGACGGATAGTCTTGAATGGCACTGCCTTCTTAACAATATCCAAACTTGGGAGTTGGAAGACAAGCTCTTTAATCCCTTCTTCAGGATTTGAAGAAGTAATTGGTTTTTCAGGCTGTTTTGGTTCAACTGGTTGTTCTGGTTGGCTAGGTTGCAATTGCTTGATTTGTTCAAGAGCGTTGTTGAGGGCTTTATTGACGT
>NZ_RQZB01000028.1:0-2513 GCF_003859975.1 Streptococcus sp. OH4692_COT-348 | reverse complement strand
CGATATATGTAAAAACAAATTGTTCTGGATTACTGATGATGCCAAACTTTGCTAGTTCATATTTTTGTTGCTCTTTCCAAGAGGTAAGAAGCTGAAGTAAGTCATTAGAAATAGAGAAAATGGGAAATATTTCCATAATAAAACGCATATTATCAAGGTTGTTCAATACTTGATACTATGCGCTTTTTAGGATTTTAGAGCCTGATTGCTTAGTCTCTTTTTCATTATAGTTCCGTTTGATTCCTAGCTTTATTAATTCTATGGAGATTCATCATTATGAGTAATAATATTGCTTTCAGAAGTTATAGATTCCATTTTATCCTTCAAGTCTTTGTATTAGATAGTGTGTTCCAAATTTCTTATATTTTGTTAGGATTTGGGTAGAATCATTGATAACAGACTGTTACAAATCTAGTTAGCTGTATGATTTATGATTATCTACTTTTCTAGTAACCAATCTATGATATTTTTCTTCTCAATACCATTGTAATTGGCTGTTGGCTGAATCGTATCCATTGTTAACAGATATTTGGGGAATTGATCTTTAATGGCTTCTAGTGGTCTAAGTTCTCTTTCAAGTGTTTCTGGAGCAAGTGTTGTTTCACTGACCTGATAATAAGCGTAGTGACCAAGATCAGTTACAACAACAAAATCAACCTCATATTTATCTAAATTACCAACATATACTTGTGAATATCTACGTCTCAATTCCAAATAGACAATATTTTCCAAGATATGGCCAATATCTTCTTTGTGGTCTGGTAATAAGAGGTGTCGTAAACCTAAATCAACGGGATAATATTTTTCTAAGCGTTGCAGTAATGCTCTGCCTTTTACATCAAAACGTGGAACGGAATAAAAAAGTAAACTGTCTGTCAAAGTCGTCAAATAATTTTCCAAAGTATTGTGGGATATTGAAACATTTTGGCTGACAAGGGTATTGCGAATCTTATTTGTTGATATTAAGCTACCTGTACTACTGAGAAGGGTTCGTACAATGCGCTCAATAATAGTAGGATTTGGATTTCCCAATCTAGTGACAATATCATTTAACAGTATTGAGTTATATATTCCTCTGAGATAATCAATTTTTTCAGCGTAAGATGATGTTTGCAATAAGTAAGGGAAAGCACTAAAGAGATAATTGTTAAAAATTTCTGTTGTATTCAGATTCTCTGAGAGAGATTGACCTGATAGGTATTCTTCAAATGACAAAGGAAGAACTTCTATCTCAACATACCGACCAGTCAAGTTTGTAGATAATTGGCTACTCATAAAGTAGGCGTTTGATCCAGTCAAATAGAGGTCAACATTTGGCAAGATGAATAGACTATCTGCTACCAGTTCAAATTTTTCAACATGTTGAATTTCATCTAAAAAGATATAGTATGTTTTTTCCTCAACTAATCTTTCTTTTATATAAGCGAATAATATTTGAAAATCTCGCAGGTCATAATAACTCAGATCTTCAAAATTGATGGATATGATTTGATCCTCGTCTACTCCAGTTGCTAGTAACTCCTCTTTATAGAGTTGAAAGAGAACAGATTTACCAGCTCGTCTAACTCCACTCACAACTTTGATGATTTGTCGGTCACGATGTCTTCTTAAAAAGTCTAAATAATGTGGTCTTTTAATATAGTTCATAATAGTTACCTCACAGATAGTATAATATAAATAGTAATTATTTTCAAATATTTAGAAATAATATTTAATTTATTCGATTAATTTCAATTTATTAGAAATAATATCTAGGACTATTTAAATATCTTCAGGATAGAAAAAGAAATTGCACTGGCACGAAGAAATTGTACATCATCTTTGTGATACAGTATTTCGTATTTCTCAATTACATAAGCTCCGAAAACTAAAAATTGATAACCCTTTGATAACCTCTTGATTTTTAAAAGGGTTATATATGTAAAGATTGAGAATTTATCTCTCAAAAGAACTTGAGTTTAGCTATAATTTACCATAAATATCATGATGTAGAAAAAACCAGGTCTTAAGAAAGCTCGTAAAGCATCACAATTCTCAAAACGTTAATCAACACGATTATATCAACGTTTCAAAGCACTCAAAAGTTTACCTTATGGGTGCTTTTTTCGTGTTTTTTTTAAAAAGTTTACCTCAAAGTTCACCTTATTTTTACCTTATTGTTTTATAGACTTTAAAGCAAATTCCCCAACTGCCATAGGAACTACATTAGAGGTGTTGACATAAATTTGAGTTGTGCCTGTATCGCTATGCGTTAGTGCTTCAGAAATGGCTTCTAAGCTCATTCCTGCTTGTTTAGCAAGTGTTGCTCCTGTATGTCGCAGTTTATGAGGTGTAGCATGTGTCAGCTCTTTATGTCGCTTTCTAATACTTTTCATTTTGTTGTTTAGATAGTCAGTATGTAAAGGCTTATTGATGTTTCCTTTTGTGTCGATATATGTAAAAACAAATTGTTCTGGATTACTGATGATGCCAAACTTTGCTAGTTCATATTTTTGTTGCTCTTTCCAAGAGGT
>NZ_RQZB01000027.1:0-2643 GCF_003859975.1 Streptococcus sp. OH4692_COT-348 | reverse complement strand
ATCCAGCACAGATTACAAGAAAAACTGCGAATGGTGTTGCAGTGCCACACGGAGATCATTATCACTTTATCCCTTATTCTCAAATGTCTGATTTAGAGCAGAAGATTGCAAGAATGATTTCTGAAAATTATCAAGGAAATCATACTACTGCAGGTGGTAAAGAATTAAAACCAATTCCGACTCCAATCCCTGCTCCAGAGCCTACCCCAATACCAAGTCCACAACCTGTACCAAATCCTCAACCAACTCCTCAACCAACTCCTCAACCAACTCCAAGCAATCCAATTGATGGAAAATTGGTAAAACAGGTGATTCGAAAGGTGGTTGATGGTTATGTCTTTGAAGAGAATGGAATTTCGCGTTATATTTCTGCCAAAGAACTTTCAGCAGAAACTGTTGCAGACATTGATGATAAACTTGCCAAACAAGAAAGTTTGTCTCATGAGTTAGGAGCTAAGAAAACCAATCTTGCATCTGGTGATCAAAAATTTTACAACAAAGTTTATGATTTACTAGCAACAGTTCATCAAGATTTGATTTCCAATAAAGGACGCCAAGCTGATTTTGACGCTTTGGATAGACTATTGGAACGTCTCAACGATGAGTCAAGTGATAAAGTCAAGTTAGTTGATGATATCCTTGCTTTTCTAGCACCGATTCGTCATCCAGAACGTTTAGGAAAACCAAATGCACAAATAGCTTACACAGATGATGAGATTCAAGTAGCCAAGTTGGCAGGCAAGTATACAACAGAAGATGGCTATATCTTTGATCCACGTGATATCACCAGTGATGAGGGGGATGCCTATGTAACTCCGCATATGAGCCACAGTCATTGGATTAAGAAAGATAGTTTGTCTGAAGCTGAAAGAGCAGCAGGTCAAGCTTATGCTAAAGAGAAAGGTTTGACGCCTCCTTCAACAAATCATCAAAGTTCAGGAAATACTGAGGCTAAGGGAGCAGAAGCGATTTACAATCGAGTAAAAGCAGCTAAGAAGGTACCACTTGACCGTATGCCTTACAATCTCCAACATACTGTGGAAGTTAAAAATGGAAGTTTGATTATACCTCATTATGACCATTATCATAACATCAAATTTGAGTGGTTTGACGAAGGACTTTATGAGGCACCTAAGGGGTATAGTTTAGAAGAGCTATTTGAAACTGTGAAGTATTATGTTGAACATCCAAATGAACGTCCGCATTCAGATAGTGGTTGGGGCAATGCGAGCGACCATGTTCAAAGAAACCACAATAGTCAAGCTGCTAACAATCAAACAGAGAAACCAACAGAGGAGAAACCTCAGACAGAAAAAATTGAGGAGGAAAAACCTCGCGAAGAAAAACCGAAAAATGAGAAAGCACAATCTCCAAAACCAAAAGAACCAGAGGAATCAGAAGAAGAATCACCATCGGAACCAGAGGAACATCAGGTTGAAACTGAAAAGGTTGAAAAAAAACTGAGAGAGGCGGAAGAGTTACTTAAAAAGATTAAGGATCCAATTCTTAAGTCCAATGCCAATGAAACTCTCACAGGATTAAAAAATAACCTGTTATTTGGTTCTCAGGACAACAATACTATTATGGCAGAAGCTGAAAAGCTATTAGTCTTATTAAAGGAGAGTAAGTAACTATACAACTATTATAGAAGATAAAAAGGGAGCAGAATATGGATTCTGTTCTCTTTTTTATGAAATTGTGTAAAAATTCTTGACATATTTTCTAAATAAAGATAAACTATTTACTAGTTAATTAAATGGTTAAACACTAGTTAAGGAGTTATAGTGAAAAAGAGGACGATTTTAGTATTGATGACCAGTGTATTGGCTCTGGTATTAGCTGCTTGTGGCCAAAAGGAAAACCAGTCAGGTAAAGGGATGAAAATTGTAACCAGTTTTTATCCTATCTATGCCATGGTCAAGGAAGTATCTGGTGACTTGAATGATGTCCGAATGATTCAGTCAAGTAGCGGAATTCACTCCTTTGAACCTTCAGCAAATGATATCGCAGCCATCTATGATGCAGATGTATTTGTTTACCATTCGCATACGCTCGAATCTTGGGCAGGAAGTCTGGATCCCAATCTAAAAAAATCCAAAGTTAAGGTTTTAGAGGCTTCAGAAGGAATGACATTGGATCGTGTCCCTGGTCTAGAAGATGTGGAAGCAGGTGATGGAGTTGATGAAAAAACGCTTTATGACCCTCATACTTGGCTAGATCCTGAAAAAGCTGGCGAAGAAGCCCAGATTATCGCTGATAAACTTTCAGAGGTTGATAGTGAGCACAAAGAAACTTATCAGAAAAATGCGCAAGCCTTTATCAAAAAAGCTCAAGAATTGACTAAGAAATTCCAACCTAAATTTGAAAAAGCGAGTCAGAAAACATTTGTAACCCAACATACAGCCTTTTCTTATCTAGCTAAGCGATTTGGACTCAATCAACTTGGAATCGCAGGTATCTCTCCTGAACAAGAACCAAGTCCAAGACAACTAACAGAAATTCAGGAATTTGTTAAAACCTATAAGGTTAAAACGATTTTTACAGAAAGTAACGCTTCTTCGAAAGTAGCTGAAACTCTTGTCAAATCAACAGGTGTGGGTCTAAAAACTCTGAATCCTTTAGAGGCAGACCCACAAAATGACA
>NZ_RQZB01000026.1:0-2659 GCF_003859975.1 Streptococcus sp. OH4692_COT-348 | reverse complement strand
GTTGACTAATCGGCAAGGCATAAAGCTGTTTCAAGAGACTGGATACGTCTTCACTCGGACTAGCTTGATAGCTATTATCCACTTGTGGACTAACACTTGGAGTCCATCTTCTGGTATTTGCCTCAACATTGCTTTGATTCGTTTGTCCATATGAACTACTATTCGATGTCTCTGATGAGCTACTGCTAGAAGAATTTGTTGAAGGACGATACCCAACTGAGCTTGGTTGATTACCTTTCCCAGCTAGGAAGGCTCGAGCTGCAGCCAGTTCACTGGCAGACAAGTCACTCTTAGGAATATAGTGGAAATGATTGCCGTGAGGAACGATATAGGCATCGCCTGTATCTTCTATAATATCAGATGCATTAAAGATATAACCATCATCCGTTGTATAGCGGCCCTGAGCTCTGGCAGCGACTACTGCTTTATCGCTAGAACCACCTCCGTGATTACTACTGTGTTCTTGCTTCTGACGAGTGATTTCTTCTTTTGAGCGAACGTTATCCGCATGAGCTGCATCTTTCAGGTAAACATAGTATTTCCCGTCTACCTTAATCACATAGCCACCCTTGATTTCGTTGACAATGTCTGAATCCTTCAACTGATAATTTGGATCTTTCATCAGCAGTTCTTCACTAATGATAGCATCATAAGGAACCTTGCCATTATAGTAATGATAATGGTCTCCATGAGAAGTCACATAACCTTGATCCGTAATCTTGATAACAATTTGCTCGGCATTAATACCTTCTTTTTTACTGACTTCATCAGGTGTCAAATTTTCTGCCTTTTGGCTTGGTTGTTTACCATCTATATATGAAACACGGTTATTTTCTTTTACAGTTTGAGCTTGATGCAAACCTAGTTCATAAGCACAGACGCTTAAAACAAGTGCAGCTGCTGACCCAGCTAGATATTTTTTATTAATTTTCATTCTTTCCTCTTTTCTTAACTCTATTTGATTCACCATAAAATAATAAACCAGTTAATTAACTAGTTAATAGTTTACTCTTTTTAGTACTGCTTGTCAAGAATTTTTCGTATATACATAATAAAAATGAAAGCCTCTTTATCGAGACTCCCATTTTTCATTAGTTTGTTTTTTCCTTATTTATAGGTGAAGGATTACTACCTTTTAACAAAGCAAGTAGTTTCTCTGCTTCTGCCATGATACCATTATTATCCATGGTTTGGAGACTCAAATTATTTCGTAAACCAGCTAGGGTTTCTGTCGCATTGCCTTTCAGACTAGCATCTGTTACTTTAGCAAGTAAAGTTTCTGCTTCTTTGAGCTTGGCTTCTACTTTTTCAGTCTCTACTTGAGGAACTTCTGGCTCAGCAGGTGTTTCCTCTACTGGTTCTTCATCCGCTTTGAAGTTCTTTTTGGGATCTTTACTGTGGTCTTTCTTACCTAAGACATGCTCGCTGGCATTTCCCCATCCGTCATTAGAATGTGGACGTTCATCAGGATGTTCAACATAGTACTTAATCGTCGCAAATAAGTCTTCCAAGGTATAACCATTTGGAGCCTTGTATGAATGATCATCAAACCAAGCAAATTTAATGTTATGGTAATGATCCTTATGAGGAATGATTAAATTACCATTTTTAACTTCTACTGTATGCTCAACCATGTATGGAAGTCGAACGAGTGGAATTCGTTTCTCCCCTTTCACACGATTGTAAATAGCCGCTGCACTATCTCCAGTTGGATTTGCTTGAGCATCTGCGTCTGCTGACGGAGGTAAAATCCCTTTTTCTTTAGTATAAGATTGAGCCGCAGCTTTTTCCTTATCAGAAAGGCTATCCTTTCCAATCCAGTGACTATGGCCCATATGAGGTGTTACATAGGCATCCCCCTCATCACTGATAATATCATGTTCGTCAAAAATGTAACCATCTGACGTTGTATACTTATCAGTTAATTGAGCAATACGAACTTCGTTTTCGGTATATTCAATTTGAGAATTTGGTTTTCCAAGTCGCTCAGGATGGGTAATTGGTGCTAGGAATGCCAATAAATCATCTACCAATTTTCCTTTATTAGAAGATTCATCATTCAAGCGTTCCACTAATTTGTCTAAGGCTTGGAAATCAGAAACGCGACCTTTATTTTCAGATAAGGCTTTATGAGCCTCGGCCAATAAATTATATGCTTTATCGTAAAATTCTTGGTCACGAGGAGCAACTTTTTCTTTTTTAGCAGTTAAAGTATGTGACACACTCTCTTGTTTTGATAACTTGCTTTCCAGATTTTTAACAGTTTCAGATGGTAAATCTTTCGCAAAGACATAGCGTGAGATGCCCTTTTCTTCGAAAACATATCCTTCTCCAACTTTTCGTACCAGCTGACTAACCAAAGAAGAATTTGAGTCTATTTTAGGATTTGGTGTAGGAGCTGGCTTTACAATAGGTTTCAAAGGTTTTAAGGTAAGAGCTGGCAAAACAGGAGATGGAATTAAATTTGGAAGGCTTGGAGTCGGAATTGGTTTTAATTCTTTACCACCTGCAGTAGTATGATTTCCTTGATAATTTTCAGAAATCATTCTCGCAATCTTCTGCTCTAAGTCAGACATTTGAGAATAAGGGATAAAGTGATAATGATCTCCGTGTGGCACTGCAACACCATTCGCAGTTTTTCTTGTAATCTGTGCTGGAT
>NZ_RQZB01000025.1:0-5019 GCF_003859975.1 Streptococcus sp. OH4692_COT-348 | reverse complement strand
AGCTAAGCGACTTCCATATCTCACAGGGGGCAACCCCCAACTACTTCCGGCGTTCTAGGGCTTAACTTCTGTGTTCGGCATGGGTACAGGTGTATCTCCTAGGCTATCGTCACTTAACTCTGAGTAATACCTACTCAAAATTGAATATCTATTCAAACCAAGAAAACCGTTCGCTTTCATATTCTCAGTTACTTTGGATAAGTCCTCGAGCTATTAGTATTAGTCCGCTACATGTGTCGCCACACTTCCACTTCTAACCTATCTACCTGATCATCTCTCAGGGCTCTTACTGATATAAAATCATGGGAAATCTCATCTTGAGGTGGGTTTCACACTTAGATGCTTTCAGCGTTTATCCCTTCCCTACATAGCTACCCAGCGATGCCTTTGGCAAGACAACTGGTACACCAGCGGTAAGTCCACTCTGGTCCTCTCGTACTAGGAGCAGATCCTCTCAAATTTCCTACGCCCGCGACGGATAGGGACCGAACTGTCTCACGACGTTCTGAACCCAGCTCGCGTGCCGCTTTAATGGGCGAACAGCCCAACCCTTGGGACCGACTACAGCCCCAGGATGCGACGAGCCGACATCGAGGTGCCAAACCTCCCCGTCGATGTGAACTCTTGGGGGAGATAAGCCTGTTATCCCCAGGGTAGCTTTTATCCGTTGAGCGATGGCCCTTCCATACGGAACCACCGGATCACTAAGCCCGACTTTCGTCCCTGCTCGAGTTGTAGCTCTCGCAGTCAAGCTCCCTTATACCTTTACACTCTGCGAATGATTTCCAACCATTCTGAGGGAACCTTTGGGCGCCTCCGTTACCTTTTAGGAGGCGACCGCCCCAGTCAAACTGCCCGTCAGACACTGTCTCCGATAGGGATCACCTATCTGGGTTAGAGTGGCCATAACACAAGGGTAGTATCCCAACAACGTCTCCTTCGAAACTGGCGTCCCGATCTCTTAGACTCCTACCTATCCTGTACATGTGGTACAGACACTCAATATCAAACTGCAGTAAAGCTCCATGGGGTCTTTCCGTCCTGTCGCGGGTAACCTGCATCTTCACAGGTACTAAAATTTCACCGAGTCTCTCGTTGAGACAGTGCCCAAATCATTACGCCTTTCGTGCGGGTCGGAACTTACCCGACAAGGAATTTCGCTACCTTAGGACCGTTATAGTTACGGCCGCCGTTTACTGGGGCTTCAATTCATACCTTCGCTTACGCTAAGCACTCCTCTTAACCTTCCAGCACCGGGCAGGCGTCACCCCCTATACATCATCTTACGATTTAGCAGAGAGCTGTGTTTTTGATAAACAGTTGCTTGGGCCTATTCACTGCGGCTGACGTAAAGTCAGCACCCCTTCTCCCGAAGTTACGGGGTCATTTTGCCGAGTTCCTTAACGAGAGTTCTCTCGCTCACCTGAGGCTACTCGCCTCGACTACCTGTGTCGGTTTGCGGTACGGGTAGAGTATGTTTAAACGCTAGAAGCTTTTCTTGGCAGTGTGACGTCACTAACTTCGCTACTAAACTTCGCTCCCCATCACAGCTCAATGTTATAGATATAAGCATTTGACTCATATCACACCTCACTGCTTAGACAGACACTTCCAATCGTCTGCTTTAGTTAGCCTACTGCGTCCCTCCATCACTACATACTCTAGTACAGGAATATCAACCTGTTGTCCATCGGATACACCTTTCGGTCTCTCCTTAGGTCCCGACTAACCCAGGGCGGACGAGCCTTCCCCTGGAAACCTTAGTCTTACGGTGGACAGGATTCTCACCTGTCTTTCGCTACTCATACCGGCATTCTCACTTCTATGCGTTCCAGCACTCCTCACGGTATACCTTCATCACACATAGAACGCTCTCCTACCATACCTATAAAGGTATCCACAGCTTCGGTAAATTGTTTTAGCCCCGGTACATTTTCGGCGCAGGGTCACTCGACTAGTGAGCTATTACGCACTCTTTGAATGAATAGCTGCTTCTAAGCTAACATCCTAGTTGTCTGTGCAACCCCACATCCTTTTCCACTTAACAATTATTTTGGGACCTTAGCTGGTGGTCTGGGCTGTTTCCCTTTCGACTACGGATCTTAGCACTCGCAGTCTGACTGCCGACCATAATTCATTGGCATTCGGAGTTTATCTGAGATTGGTAATCCGGGATGGACCCCTCACCCAAACAGTGCTCTACCTCCAAGAATCTCTAATGTCGACGCTAGCCCTAAAGCTATTTCGGAGAGAACCAGCTATCTCCAAGTTCGTTTGGAATTTCTCCGCTACCCACAAGTCATCCAAGCACTTTTCAACGTGCCCTGGTTCGGTCCTCCAGTGCGTCTTACCGCACCTTCAACCTGCTCATGGGTAGGTCACATGGTTTCGGGTCTACGTCATGATACTAAGGCGCCCTATTCAGACTCGGTTTCCCTACGGCTCCGTCTCTTCAACTTAACCTCGCATCATAACGTAACTCGCCGGTTCATTCTACAAAAGGCACGCTCTCACCCATTAACGGGCTCGAACTTGTTGTAGGCACACGGTTTCAGGTTCTATTTCACTCCCCTCCCGGGGTGCTTTTCACCTTTCCCTCACGGTACTGGTTCACTATCGGTCACTAGGGAGTATTTAGGGTTGGGAGATGGTCCTCCCAGATTCCGACGGGATTTCACGTGTCCCGCCGTACTCAGGATACTGCTAGGTACAAAGACTATTTTAAATACGAGGCTATTACTCTCTTTGGCTGATCTTCCCAAATCATTCTTCTATAATCTTTGAGTCCACATTGCAGTCCTACAACCCCGAAGAGTAAACTCTTCGGTTTGCCCTCCTGCCGTTTCGCTCGCCGCTACTAAGGCAATCGCTTTTGCTTTCTCTTCCTGCAGCTACTTAGATGTTTCAGTTCACTGCGTCTTCCTCCTCACATCCTTAACAGATGCAGGTAACAGGTAGTACCTGTTGGGTTCCCCCATTCGGAAATCCCTGGATCATCGCTTACTTACAGCTACCCAAGGCATATCGTCGTTTGTCACGTCCTTCTTCGGCTCCTAGTGCCAAGGCATCCACCGTGCGCCCTTATTAACTTAACCTTATTTTTTTGACCTTTCAGTCATAAACTCTTATTAATACTACAGCGTTTTCGGTTTATTTTCTTGTTACTATTTGATATAGATATTCAATTTTCAATGTGCATTACTTGGTGATCTCTCACCAATGGAGCCTAGCGGGATCGAACCGCTGACCTCCTGCGTGCAAAGCAGGCGCTCTCCCAGCTGAGCTAAGGCCCCACAAGACCTCTCAAGACTAAACAAGACCAATGTGCAGTTCCTTATCCTTAGAAAGGAGGTGATCCAGCCGCACCTTCCGATACGGCTACCTTGTTACGACTTCACCCCAATCATCTATCCCACCTTAGGCGGCTGGCTCCTTACGGTTACCTCACCGACTTCGGGTGTTACAAACTCTCGTGGTGTGACGGGCGGTGTGTACAAGGCCCGGGAACGTATTCACCGCGGCGTGCTGATCCGCGATTACTAGCGATTCCGACTTCATGTAGGCGAGTTGCAGCCTACAATCCGAACTGAGACTGGCTTTAAGAGATTAGCTTGCCGTCACCGGCTTGCGACTCGTTGTACCAGCCATTGTAGCACGTGTGTAGCCCAGGTCATAAGGGGCATGATGATTTGACGTCATCCCCACCTTCCTCCGGTTTATTACCGGCAGTCTCGCTAGAGTGCCCAACTGAATGATGGCAACTAACAATAGGGGTTGCGCTCGTTGCGGGACTTAACCCAACATCTCACGACACGAGCTGACGACAACCATGCACCACCTGTCACCTCTGTCCCGAAGGAAATCTCTATCTCTAGAGAGGTCAGAGGGATGTCAAGACCTGGTAAGGTTCTTCGCGTTGCTTCGAATTAAACCACATGCTCCACCGCTTGTGCGGGCCCCCGTCAATTCCTTTGAGTTTCAACCTTGCGGTCGTACTCCCCAGGCGGAGTGCTTAATGCGTTAGCTACGGCACTAAACCCCGGAAAGGGTCTAACACCTAGCACTCATCGTTTACGGCGTGGACTACCAGGGTATCTAATCCTGTTTGCTCCCCACGCTTTCGAGCCTCAGCGTCAGTTACAAGCCAGAGAGCCGCTTTCGCCACCGGTGTTCCTCCATATATCTACGCATTTCACCGCTACACATGGAATTCCACTCTCCCCTCTTGCACTCAAGTTAAACAGTTTCCAAAGCGTACTATGGTTAAGCCACAGCCTTTAACTTCAGACTTATCTAACCGCCTGCGCTCGCTTTACGCCCAATAAATCCGGACAACGCTCGGGACCTACGTATTACCGCGGCTGCTGGCACGTAGTTAGCCGTCCCTTTCTGGTAAGATACCGTCACAGTGTGAACTTTCCACTCTCACACTCGTTCTTCTCTTACAACAGAGCTTTACGATCCGAAAACCTTCTTCACTCACGCGGCGTTGCTCGGTCAGACTTCCGTCCATTGCCGAAGATTCCCTACTGCTGCCTCCCGTAGGAGTCTGGGCCGTGTCTCAGTCCCAGTGTGGCCGATCACCCTCTCAGGTCGGCTATGTATCGTCGCCTTGGTGAGCCGTTACCCCACCAACTAGCTAATACAACGCAGGTCCATCTGGTAGTGATGCAATTGCACCTTTTAAGTAAATGTCATGCAACATCTACTCTTATGCGGTATTAGCTATCGTTTCCAATAGTTATCCCCCGCTACCAGGCAGGTTACCTACGCGTTACTCACCCGTTCGCAACTCATCCAGAGAAGCAAGCTCCTCCTTCAGCGTTCTACTTGCATGTATTAGGCACGCCGCCAGCGTTCGTCCTGAGCCAGGATCAAACTCTCATTAAAAGTTTGAGTTCTCACTCATTTCTGTCACTGACAGATTTATTGTTTTTTCATTGTTCAGTACTACAACCTTAGTTGTAGTGCCCTGCACATTGGTTCGTCTTGTTCAGTTTTCAAAGGTCTTTGTCACTC
>NZ_RQZB01000024.1:0-5779 GCF_003859975.1 Streptococcus sp. OH4692_COT-348 | reverse complement strand
GACTACAACTGATAAAGATGGTAATGTAACTCACGTTTACCGTAAAGTAGTTAAGACAACTACATCATTCGTAGACGGAAATGGTAACCCAATTTCACCAAATAAAGAAGGTAACCAACCTAAGAAAGATATCCCAGGATACGAGTTTGTTAAGACTACAACTGATAAAGATGGTAATGTAAGTCACGTTTACCGTAAAGTTGTTCCTGCTGCTCCAAAACAAGAACAATCTAAACCAGCTCCAGCTAAACCAGCTAAGGAATTGCCAAATACTGGTACAGAAGATCACTCTAGCCTAGCAGCTCTTGGACTTCTTGGAGTATTGAGTGGATTTGGTCTTGTAGCACGCAAGAAAAAAGAAGACTAATGTTTTAATATTTAAAATATTAAACAATTAGAAAGGACGAATTTCGTCCTTTCTTTTTTGATGTTTAGAGCGATAAAACTCCGTTTTTTGAAGTTTTCACAGTTTCGACAACCAAAGACATTTCGTTTGATAAGTTTGATGAGATTATTGGTTGCTTCCAATTTTGCATTGGAATAGGGGAATTGAAGGGCGTTGACGATTTTCTCTTTGTTCTTTAGAAAGGTTTTAAAGACAGTCTGAAAAGAAGATGAATCTGCTTTAGATTGTTCTCAATGAGTCCGAAAAATTTCTCGGGTTCCTTATTCTGAAGGTGAAAAAGCAAGAGTTGAAAGAGATTATAGTGGTGTCTATACTTAACAAAATCTAAAAGTTTTCTTTGCATATTTTATAGGGACAATTGATTTTAATTTCTCTCTAGATAAAGTTTGAATTACTTCCTGTTTCTAAATTTTTACAAGTCACTTTTGAATATGGTTTGATTAAAAGAAAATCAGTAATTTTAAAAAAGAGCAAGTGATTTGTAAAGATGATATTCTTCTTAATTGATTGTAAAAAGTACTAAGATTTATTTTAATATAGTGAATTCAGAATATGATAAAAGTAAGATATTAGAATAATTATTAAAAATTGAGTACTGAAGTGAAAGAAGTCCGAGCAATCATTTTAGGAGTAGTAAAGAAAAAACTATGTTTTTAATCTAAAAGATATATATTTAAAAGTGAATAAATTGAAAATGAAATGAAAAAATTGACGTGTTGAGTAGATTATTTTATAATTAAATTTAGAGGATTTTGATGGATAAAATTTCTGTTTTCAAAAATAGTATCCTCTGATTTTTAGAAATTGGTTTAATATGAAAGAAAAAATAATGCAATCATCAAATCAGCGACAACTATTCTCTTTTCGTAAGTATAAAGTTGGACTCTGTTCTGTTTTATTAGGTACAGCGTTGGTTTTTGGAGCTTCAGTGTCTAGCCCTGTTAGTGCAGCTGAACTTGAGAAAAAACCTTCTGTTACAGAAGGAACTGATGTTACAGGAAGCAGTACGGTGTCTAGTCCTAATGATGCTTCCAATGGGGTATCTAATCATACAAATAAAGTAGAAGCTGCTCCTATAGTCAATGTAACAGCTAGTGCTGATGAGATGAAAAAAGAAGACGATTACTACGCTCGTGAGATATTCAAGGGTTCAGAAGTGGTATCGGTAGATGACGTACAGACAAATAATAAGGTAGATAAGAGTATTGATCTTAGTTCAGATTTGAAAAAGGTCAAGAATTTAACCAATGCTACAGTTCATGTTGAGTTTAAAGCAACAGAAACGGTACCAAATTTATACAGTGTATTTTCTGCCTCTAGTAATTCAAATCGAAATGAGTATTTCCTTTTAGGAGTAAGTGGAAACAAGCCTGTTGTAGAGGCTAGAACAGGAAGAGAGGGGAACTATCAGTACGATCGTTTTGAAGATGGAAAGGAAAGTATTCGTCCTAATGAGTGGAACTCGTTGACCTTTACTATTTCTCGACCTAATGTTAATGTCGATGCTGGTGAGGCAAAACTTTATGTTAATGGTAGGTTATCCAAATCTTCTACTAAATCGGGTCTTTTTTTGACAGCTATGCAAAACTTGACCAATATGCAGCTAGGAGCTATGCAACGTGGAGATGGTAAAGTTTGGGGGACTAATCTAGATATTCGTAATCTAACGATTTATGATTATGCCTTCAGTGACACAGAGGTGGGACAACGAAGTGCTGTTTTTCTTCGAGATCCTCAGGGAAACAAGGCTCTTAGTTCAGCTGAATTAACAGATAATAAGGTTGTTTTTCAAGCTGGATTGAATGGTCAGAAAAATAGTGATGGTATTTATTCTTATCGTATACCATCATTGCTGAAAACGGATGATAGTACGATTATTGCAGGAGCAGATGAACGTCGTTTGCATTATTCTGACTGGGGTGATATCGGAATGGTTGTTCGTCGAAGTGAGGATGGTGGCAAAACTTGGGGTGAACGAATTAATATTTTAAATATTCGTGATAATCCAATAGCTAGAAATGCTAATATTGGTTCTCCTATTTCTATTGATATGGTTTTAGTTCAAGATCCTCAGACAAAGAAAATTTATTCTATTTACGATGTCTTTCCAGAAGGACAAGGGATTTTGGGTATGAGTGTTACTCGTGAAGAGTCTTATACAGTTGTCAATGGTCGAACATACCAGATAGTATATAAGGGAAATGAAAAATATACTATTCGGGAAGATGGTTATATTTATGATAGTAATAATCAAAAGACATCTTATCATGTAATCACTAAATCGACTAAGTCTGATAATAAGTACAGTGATACAGGTGATTTGTATAATGGCAGTAAGTTAGTGGGAAATATATATTTTAACCCAACAACTGACTCTCCTTTTCGTGTAGCCAAGGATAATTTTATTTGGATTTCAGAGAGCAATGATGACGGAAAAACTTGGTCAGCACCAAGGGACATTACACCCCAGATAAAGAAAGATTGGATGAAATTTTTGGGTACGGGTCCAGGTTCAGGTATCGCATTGAAGAATGGTCGATATGCAGGACGTTTAGTAGTACCTATGTATTCAACTAATTATGTATCTCATCTCAATGGTTCTCAGTCTTCTCGTGTAATTTATTCTGATGATCATGGTTTGACTTGGCATATGGGAGCTTCTCCTAATGATGGTCGTATCTTCAGAGGGGAAACTTTGAATTCTAATACTATGAGAAACACAGCAGCAGAATTGACTGAGGCTACTGTTGTCGAGTTAAACGATGGCACACTCAAGATGTTTATGCGTAATCGAAGTGGTCATGTTCAATTTTCTACTAGTAAAGATGGTGGTGCTACTTGGGGTGCTGTTGAAACAATTAGTGATATTCCAGATGTTTATGTACAACTTTCAGCAGTTCACACTGTGCAAAATGGTCGGGAGTACATTGTATTAGTAAATGCTAATGGACGTGGTCGTGAAAATGGTTATGCTCGACTTGCAGAAGTTCAATCAGATGGTAGTTTGAAATGGATTAGACATAATTTGGTCCAAGCTGGTAAGTTTGCTTATAATTCTGTTCAAAATCTAGGTAATGGTGAGTTTGGTCTTCTCTATGAGCATAGTGAAGATGGTGAAAATGACTATACTCTTTCCTTTAGAAAATTTAACTGGGATTTCTTAAATCCAAAGGTTCGGGCAGTTTCTGCTCAAGTGACGACAGATGATAACTTAGTTTCTATACGTTATGATGGTGAGGTACTTGCTCGAAAAGGCCTGGTTTTAACATTATCTAATGGTAGAAAACTGCCTTTTGTTACTCAGTATGATCATCGTACCCTTCTTTTCCAATGGCAACCAGAGGATGAGGGGGCGACTGTAACAGGTATTCAAACAGGGACTTTGGATAGCGTGACAGATATTCCACTGGATACTACTAATGTTCGTCTGCCAATCCGTACTCGCACTGTTGAACCAACGGATCCAAAAGTAGCCAATTCTCTCCTTTATCCTGATATCAACAATGACTTAAGGTGGCCAGCTGGTTTGAGCTACGATGATTTGAATAGAACTGTAACCCGAACTATACATTATGTTGCTGATGACGGAAAAGTTTTCCCAGATACAGTACAGACAGTCGCTTATAGTCGTAATGCTATTGTTGATCTGGTTAAAGGTACGGTTACTTATGGTTCTTGGGTCTTGGCTAAGTCAGAGTTTGACAGTCTTGTTGTTCCTATACAGGCTGGATATTTGGCTGATAGATCTTTGATTACTAACCAAAATATCGAAAAAGATGTTCATACTTTGGTACCAATTTCGGTGACAACTAGTGTCCGTTATAAGAAATTAGGTTCTTGGATTGTTCAAACTCCAAATTCTGAAATGAATAGGATCTCTTATCCCAATAGCTATTTAGATGCGAGTGTTATCGGTAATCATAGTACGGTTACCATTCCTTATGTAGCGGGTTACCGTGCGATTGGGAAAGATGGGAATTATTTGACCTTGAAAAATACGGATCGTCCAGCAGAAGGATATCTAGCACCACGTCCTGATGATGCCACCCAAGATAGCATCATTCGTTATGATAAAGATAATCAAAGTGCTCAGATTCGTTTTGTAAATCAATCTAATAAAGCGGTCTTATCAACTGTTTCTTTAACTGGAAAAACAGGTGAAGTGATTGATAGTAAGTCTGTAGACAGGGAAATTTTATCTTTTTTGAACAAAGGTTATCGGATTGTTACAGATGAATTTCATCAGATACTAACTCCTGTTTATGGTGACAACAGTCGTGTGGTTACTCAGTTTACTATTGTACTTACACCAAGGGTGGAGAAGATTGATGCTAGTCAGTATAAAGAAAAAGATTCATTGGTAGATAGCCAGTTGAAGCTTACTTGGCCAGCTGGTTTGACAGAAAAAGACTTACAGAAGTCGGTTAGTCGTACGACTCGTTTCTTGAATACACAAGGTGAGGAAATTGCGCCTGCTCACGAAGCTGTTCTTAATTATAGAAGAACAGCAACTGTTAATCTTGTAACCAAAGCTGTTCTTTATACAGGTTGGACTGCTGAACAAAATAAATTTCCAGCAGTTTTAGCTCCAGTTGTGGTTGGTTACCTAGCAAATGAATTAGAGAAACCAGAATTATCAAGCACTCCAAATATCCCAGCAAGAGTGGATGCTATTTATTATCGTAAACTTGGACAATGGGTACTAAAATTACCGTCAGAGACAATAAGAATAACTTATCCTAACGACCGTAGTAATGCAGGACGTGTTGGAACAGATCAGTCAACGGCTCCAGTTGTGACAGGTTATCAAGCCAAATATCAAGGTAAAAACCTAGTTTTAGCACAGGATGGAAGAAGTTATATTCTTTCCCTTCCAGAAGATGTTACACGTGATATGATAATTGACTACACTCGTAAGCTGTAGAAGGGAAAGAAGAAGTTCGTGAAACGGTATCAATTCCTTACGAACGCTTGACTGAGGTTAGCTCTGATCTCTATACAGATCAAACTCAGCTGAAACAGTCAGGTCGTGCAGGTTCTAAGACTGTTGTGAAGCTATACCAAACATTAGATGGCGTGAAAACAGACAAGGTTCTCTCTGTCCGTGAGGAAAATGTAGTGGCCTCTCAACCTGAAATTACCCTATCGCACCAGTACTTGTGTACCGAGAAGACCCTTCACTCCTGAAAGGTCAAAGTCAGACTGTTCAAGGTCGTGCAGGTCAGCGTAAGATTACCACTATCTATGAAACAGACCACGGTATACGCACTGGAATTATCCTCTCTCAAACCAGTGAAATTGTGCAAGAAGCAACCCCAACAATCATCTATCAGGGTGTGAAGGTTATCGGTCGTACTATTCCAGAAGATGGTC
>NZ_RQZB01000023.1:0-21657 GCF_003859975.1 Streptococcus sp. OH4692_COT-348 | reverse complement strand
TGTCAAAGTAGTACCATTCTGGCATTGGGGAACCTTCTAATCTTATACCATTAGGGTAAGGACCAATTGTACTACCTTTAGATGGAAACGGAATATATTGCCAGCCGACCACCATCTCTCCAGATAAAGGATCAAAATAATAGTACTTCCCATCAATCACTCGCCAGTAGGTTTCTTTGATGTCACCCTTCTTGTAGTAGGTTCTACCATTTTCTTGGACAAATTTCCAACCTTCTGAATCAGCATCATCCGCCAATACTGCACTTGTCGCTAGCAAACCAAAGAAAAATACTGTCAGTCCAACTTGCATAGTTTTTTTAAAAAGTTTCATTTATATATACCTCCAATATTAAATTAACACACCAGATGAGGAGAAGTTATAAACCTTACCATTTGTCTATTCTTCTGAACAAACTGTTGATAGGAAATTGTATTACCAAATGCAAGAACACTTAGTAATACAAATATAACTATTTTTTTAATTCCACGATTTCTCCTCATCTTATATTGTGAACCTCCTTTCTTTCTGCTTAATTCTAACACACATATGAAAATCAGTCAAGTTTTTATGTTTATTTTGACTTTTATTTTATATTATTACACATAAACATTTTTTATTCCAGATTTGCTATTTTTAACTAAAAGAAATATAATTAAGTTAAGTAGAAAGGAATAATATTTTTTATGAATATACTCGCTGAGAAATTCAGAGTAAAGAGAAAAGAGTTAGGTCTCTCCCAACAAACTCTTGCAGAAGGAATTTGTGAACAAAGTCAGATTAGTAAAATTGAAAGAGGTCATTTTATTCCCTCCGCAGACTTGTTATTCAAACTCTCTCAACGACTTGAAGTCCCTTTGGATTACTTTTTCAATGAACAAATCGAAGTTAAGTCTAACCTCTCTAACTTCAAGCAATTATCTGCTCGCTTATTAGATGATAGAAATTATGACGATTTAGAATATCTTTATAAAATAGAGGCTGAACGAAACACTTTTCTAACACTAGAAGACCGAACTTACCTTGAATGGATTAAAGCTATAATTGACTTCTATCAATATGACAGTAAGTGTGATGCAATTTCTTCATTGGAAAATATATTATTAAAAGTCTCCTCAAATACTCTGATTTATTTAAAGGCGTTGAATACTCTATCTAATTTCTATTCCTTAGTGGGTCGTGAACAAGCATATGAGGCAAACTACTCTCATTTGATGGAGTTATATAAAACAAAAAATTTTGAGTATCAAGAGTTTTTATTTGGCTACATCAGAGTTCGTTACAACTACGCTCACTACCTAGTATCAAAGGAAAAATATAATGAAGCCATCCAAGAAGCTCTTGAGACGATTGAACTCTGTAAACAAAGACAGACAAGCTATCAACTGGCTCCCTTACTTATTCTTGTAGGAAATGCTGGAGCCAAATTTCTAGACAAAGAACAAGTCAAAAATTATTATATAGAAGCAAGAGAGTTATGTAAGATTTATAACAATCCTTTAATGTTGATGAAGATAGAAAATTATTTAAAGGAATTAAATACTGTTTAGTTAATCTTGACATTATAGTCTTTCTGAAACGTTAAATAACCTGTAAGGCTGATAGTGAAATTAATACTATCAGTTTTTTTATTATGCGACTAATAGTCACATAATAAAAAAACTAAACAAATTGATTAGGAAACTCAAACTAAGCCCAACAATGCTTTAAGAACTACAGTCTACTACTTCAGATTCAGTTCACTATAATTTCCAAACGAATCTTATGATAGCTACCTTGTTAGGATGCTCTTATTTTTTACCAGACAAAACAAAAGGATTAAGGGAGTCCATTTCCTTAATCCGATAGTCTCTTAAGCCTGACGCTGACCAAAGTCCTTAATCATCTGCTCCATTTCTTGTCGACTCGGAGTTGTCAGCATATAAAGGTAATCTCCTTGAAGTTCCGCAAAGGCCGCTGGCATGATTTTTTTAACCTTGAACTGCTGAGTGTATTTGGCAAGCAAGTCCTCCTCAGAATAGATATAGTGAGCATTTGCACGACGGGATGTAGCTAAGCAATACTGAGTTTCAAACTCTGATGTTGGAAACTTTTCTCCTGCGACAATAGCTGCATAGCCACGATAGAGGTCCAAGGAATGGGCAAAGTTATAAACATCAATGGTAAAACCACCTGCAGGACGGTTATTGTACTCAATGGCAATATAATCATCCCCCTCACGGAAGAACTCGATATGGAAGAAACGTTCTTTCATACCAAATTCTTTGACAATTGCCTCACCATATTTACGTAATTTGGGATCCATATCCTTAAGAACATAGTAGGAATTGTCCATCTTGTAAATCATGAGATCCAGCGGTGTATAGGCGTAGTCGAAGGTCGTTGAAAAGACGATTTTACCATCCTTGTCTACGAGCCCGTCAAAGGTACAGATTTCGCTGGAAGCGACAAATTTTTCAAAGAAATAAATAGTTGAATGGTCCCACTCTTGCTTGAAGTGATTGATATCGTCTTCTGTTTCAAGCTTGAAGGTGGCCGCTGCGCCCACTCCATTATCAGGTTTGGCAATCATTGGAAGGCCGATTTCATTCACGGCTTGATCCACATCTGCTTCAGTCTTGATAACAGCTCCAGGTACCACAGGGACACCTGCTTTTTTGAAAAGTTTCTTCATTTCAGACTTATATTTAGTCTTTTTGAGATCCTCTGGTTTAGCACCAAAGACATTGAATTGTTCTCTGAGTGTTGCATCCAGCTCAAGCCAGTATTCATTATGAGACTCGATGCGGTCAATTGGCCCATGTTTATAAAAGAGAAAAGCAACTGCACGTTTGACTTCATCTATATTTTCAAGATTATATACACGGAAATACTCGGTTAGGCTATTTCGTAAAGGTTCATCCAATTGCTCGTAAGGCTCTTGACCAATTCCCAAGACTGTGATTCCTTTATTAGCTAGTTCAATGGTAAACTGTTGAAAGTTTTGCGGATAGTAGGGAGAAATAACAAGGTAATTCATAGGTAACTCCTTTTATAAATAGAGATTGCCAAGGAAATAAGGCATTTGTTTGCGCCACCATTCCCAGTCGTGAGCGACATCATGTCCCCATTCAGCAAACCAGGCTGGAATTTGTTTCTGGTCAAAGGCTTCTTTAAGCTTGTAGAAAGATGGTAAACCGTCTTGTTCCCAGGCACCAAGACCCGTACACAGCACAATCTCTGCCTGACGGTAACGATCGATAAACCAGCCGTCGTCCTGATTCCAGATATAATCTACTGGCGAGTTTTGGTAAATAGTATCGTCATTGTAGTAATCGCCGACAAAGAAACGTGCGTCGTAAACACCACTGAGAGCAATCACCTTTGTAAAAACATCTGGATGCTGGAGAAAAAAGTTGACTGCATGGTAGGCGCCCATGGAGCAACCTGTCGTCATCATACCATCAAACCAACCTGTCTTATGCTTGATAAAAGGAATGGCCTCATCAATCACATAGCGCTCGTAGGCACGGTGCATCTCTGCTTGGTCGTGACCATTTTTCCAAGTAGCCAACCAGCTCTCACTATCTACACTGGATAGGGTAAAAAACTGGACACGGCCTTCCTCGATAAAAGAAGCACAGGCTTCAATCATGCCAAAATCATAGTATTCGTTGTGACTACCACCTGATGAAGCAAAGACCACAACTGGAATCCCAGCATGCCCATAACGGTTGAGGTACATTTCACGGTTGAGATGACCACTCCAGTGGCTAAGGTTTTCAATATGCATTGGCTTTCTCCTTTCCTAACTTACCATTTCTCTGCAAAAAAACGGAGACAGTCTGGTAAATTTTCTGACCAAGGGATTTCACTATGTATGGCGCCAGACTGAACTTTTAAAACAAGATTATCTAAGTGTACCCCACATGCTATCAAGTCATGGTAATAGCGAAGCGACGAGTCGATATAGGCTTGCTTGATATTGCCAGCCATCAGGGTCTGGTCCGTATCATCTGCTTCGTCTGTTCCTACATATATGAAGATGCGCTGTTCAGGGGACAGTTTCTTCCGCTCGATATAGCGGTTAAAGGCTTCTTGGTGGAGCCAGTTTGCAGATGAAAAGACCCCTAGAAAACCAATCTGGTCTTGGTATTCCAAACCGATAAACTGGGTAATATTGCCGCCTAGTGAGGAGCCAATCATAGCCGTATGCTGGCGGTCAGCTTTGGTACGGTAGGTCTCATCGATAAAAGGTTTGACCACCTCCATGACAAACTCGGCATACTCCACACCCTTACCACCAAACTGCTGCCCTGGGATAGGAGATTCTTGGAACTTCCAAGCCGCATACTCATTCATCCGCCCCATACCATCATTATCAATAGCAACGACAATCATGCGACTGATATCAGGATTACGCTTGATGGCTGGGATAATCTTCCACGAGTGACCAATGAAAGACTCCTTGCTATAAAAAACATTTTGCCCGTCATGAAAGTAAACAACAGGATAATAACGATCCGTGTCTTTCTCATAATCTTTAGGAAGAAGAACACGTACACGGCGCTCCTTACCAGTGTAAGGAACCTTGAGTTTATGTTCTTTCATTTTTAAATAAAAGTAGGATTGATTCATTGTCAGAAAACTCTCTATATTCAAAATTTTATCTCATTATATCACAATTATAGAAAAAAAGTTAGCTTTGCTTCCATTTTTGGATTAAAAACTAACTTTTTCATTTATTTTTCTAAATTCTTTTGGATTTTCTGATTAGAGCAAATTGTCAATCAAGTCATCTACTTCATCTTTTTCAACTTGAGGTGTAATTTCAGCAATCATGATTCCAGCTACTGCTCGCTCAACTAAGCCCTTAACATCCATCCGTTTTTCATACTGCTCTGCATTTTTAATCTTAGGATTGGTCTTAGGACGGTCAGGTGCAAAAATCGTACAGCAGTCTTCAAAAGGCTGGATAGAAATATCAAAGGTATCGATTGCCTGAGCGATGTCAATGATTTCCAACTTATCCATAGTAACCACGGGACGAATGATTGGAGTGCTGGTCACAGCGTTAATAGTCTGCATGCTTTCCAAGGTCTGGCTAGCTACTTGGCCAAGACTTTCCCCATTGATGATAACCAAACCATTTCGTACCTCACGAATACGATCGGTAATCCGCATCATAAAACGGCGTGTCAAGGTCATGAGGTAGGCTTCTGGTGCTTTAGCCTTGATTTCCTCTTGAATCTCTGTGAAAGGTACTTCTATAAACTGGATATTACCCCCAAACTTGGTTAATTTACGGGTCAAATCTTGGGCTTTTTTAAGAGCACCAGGACTCGTGTAAGGTGGACTGGCAAAGTGAACTGCCTCAATATCTACCCCTCGTTTAAGAGCTAGATAACCTGCCACAGGTGAATCAATTCCTCCTGACAACATGAGCATGCCTTTACCAGAACTTCCCACAGGTAATCCTCCTGCTCCACGAAAGGTTTCATAGGAAATATAAGCCGCTTCCTCACGAATCTCAACCTGAAGATTAATATCTGGATTTTTCATCTGAGCTTTCACGTTTGGAATAGCCTTGAAAACAGCACTACCAAGAGTTTGATTGAGTTCACGACTATCAAGTTCAAAGGTGTGGTCGCTACGCTTACCAGTGATTTTAAAGGTCATCCCTTCCTTGTAGGTTTCTTTCATAATCTCTTGGACAGCAGACTTAAGAACATCCACGGACTTTTCAACCTTATAAACGGGAGAGAAGTTTTGAATTCCAAATACTTGTTTGAGCGATTCTGCTACTGCGGTGTAATCAGCTCCATTAAGGTAAGCGTGGGCACGGTCGCGATCTGCGGTTACCTTAACTTGGGGATAGATAGACAAAACGTCTGAAATATTATTACGAAGTTTATTGATGAAACGCATACGATTTTTATGTTTAGTTGATAATTCTCCGTAGCGAATCATAATTTCTGAATACTGCATAAATGCTCCTATCTTACTTTTCTAGTTTGATTGTAAATTAATTTTAGCTTGGTCAAAAACTGCTCGACCTGACTCATATCATTTTCAAGGTCTAGACTAAGACGCACAGCTGACTGGGCCTTATCCTTATCCACTCCCATGGCAATCAAAGTCCCAGCAGGTTTTCCTGCCTTGGATGAACAAGCAGAGGTCGTTGAGATAAAAATATCATAGTCTTCAAAGGCGTGGACGATGACTTCACCACGAACACCCTTAATTCCAAAAGTCAGGATATGAGGGGTAAATTCTTCCTCATCTGAAAAGACAAAAATATCTGGATAGTCCAGAAGTGCTTGGCGAATCACCGCTTTCATCTGCCCTGTCTTGCTCGTAAAGATATCTAACTTTTCCATAGACAAACGGAGAGCCTTGGCTGTCGTTGCAATTCCTGCGACATTTTCAGTTGTCGAACGATAATCACGCTCTTGGCCACCACCTGTTAAAAGAGGAGTAATCTTCTTGCCAGACTTGATATAGACAAAACCAACGCCACGAACTCCGTGGAACTTGTGACTAGAGAAGGTCGCGAAATCCACTCGTTCTGTCAGATACTTTTCAGTTGGAATCTTAGCAAGTGCCTGAACCGCATCAACATGGAAGGAAATAGTCGGCTTGTCTGCTAACAGTTCTGAAATAGCCTCAATTGGCTGAACAGAACCGATTTCATTGTTCACAGCCATGACGGAAACGAGGGTCGTATCAGGTCTTATCAAATCTGCTAGTGCCTCAACATCCACAAATCCTTTGTTATCAACTGGAGCAAAATCTACTTCAAATCCTTGAGATTTCAACCAGAGGGCTGACTCTTTGACTGCCGGATGTTCAATGGCTGATACAATAATGTGCTTTCCAAACCGGGATTTTTCAAAGGCCACACCCTTGATGACCCAGTTATCCCCTTCTGTTCCACCAGAAGTAAAGAAGATTTCCTCACTTTTCTTACCGATTAAATCTGCAATCTGTTGGCGGGAAGCATCTAATATTCGTGTTGCTTGGTCTCCCAAACGATGGAGACTAGATGGGTTTCCTAAAATTTTTGAAGCCACCTGCATATAGGTTTCAAGAGCTTCAGGATAAGGCTTGGTCGTCGCCGAATTATCAAAGTAAATCATGTTTTCTCACACTTTCTAAAATCACTCCTTCTATTGTATCATGAAACGGAGCTTGCGACAAGAAAGGGCAATTCCTCTTTTTTTAAGATTTTTTTAAAGAAATGCGGTATAATAAACTTTAATTAAAGGAGAGAATGTATGTCTAATTATCGTAGAACTTCAAAACCAAAAACAGAACACATCAAAAAAGGCTTCACAGTCTTTCAAAAAACCGTTGCTACTATCGGTAGTATCCTTGGCTTAATTACCGCAAGTATCACTATCATGAACGCCTTGGATAATAACAAAAATACTAAAAAAGAACCTACGACAAGCCAGACGACAACAATTGTCAAAGAAATTCAAAAGGAATCCCCTCAGGAAAATACTAGTCCCAATAAAGAAAATAACACTTCTCAAGAAAAAACACAGCAAGAGGAAACACCAAAAGCTAGCGTCAAGGAAGAGAAAAAAGAAGAGCAGAAAACAGCAACTCAAGACTCTACTACATCTGCCACAAGTAAACCTACTACTGAAAATGAAAAACAGTCCAATACCCCAACTTCGGAAAATAAAACTAATCAATAATCACTAAAATAGCCTCCTTCCAAACTTGGAAAGAAGCTATTTTTTTATTGTTGTAAAACTTTTCTTGGTTTGGTACCTTCAGCTGGACCAATGACACCTGACATCTCAAGCTCTTCCATGAGACGGGTCGCACGGTTAAATCCAACTGACAAACGACGCTGAATCATAGATGCGCTGGCTTTCTGCGTTTCGATTACCAAAGCCTTGGCTTCTTCAAAGAGCGGATCTCCACCAGAATCACCATCTGAAAATTCTCCTTCATTCTCAGAAACCTCACCCGGATCAAAGCTCTCATCGTAGTCCGCATCTGCCTGAGCCTTGATGAAGTTTACGATGCGTTCGACATCGTCATCCGATATAAAGGATCCTTGGAGACGAACTGGGTGGTTTTCATCAATCGGTTTAAAGAGCATGTCACCTCGACCAAGCAGTTTTTCTGCTCCATTTTCATCCAAGATGGTGCGCGAGTCTGTACCTGATGATACCGCAAAAGCCACTCGAGATGGGACATTGGCCTTGATCAGACCAGAGATGACATCAACGGATGGACGTTGGGTTGCAAGAATCATGTGGATACCGGCAGCACGCGCCTTCTGCCCAAGACGAATGATGGCATCTTCCACTTCCTTGCTGGCAACCATCATGAGGTCAGCCAACTCATCCACAATCACGACAATGAGCGGTAACGGAACCTGCTTGTACTCAGACTGGGCATTGAACTCTTCTACCTTTGCATTAAAGCCTGCAATATTCCGAACTCCCACCTTGGCAAAGAGTTCATAACGATTTTCCATTTCATCCACGACCTTTTGCAAAGCCTTGCTGGCCTTACGTGGATTGGTCACGACTGGAATCAAGAGGTGGGGAATATCATTGTAAACAGACAACTCAACCATCTTGGGATCGACCATCATAAATTTAACTTGATCGGGTCTCGCCTTCATGAGAATGCTGGCAATAATGCCGTTAACTGCTACTGACTTCCCTGAACCCGTTGAACCTGCAACTAGCAAGTGGGGCATTTTAGAAAGGTCAAATGCTCTTGCGGTACCATTAACAGCCTTCCCTAAAGGAATTTCCAAGAGATTTTCTGCTTTCGTTTGAGATTGTTCCCAAAGTTCACGGAAAGACACAGTGGCAATCTCGGAGTTAGGCACCTCAATTCCGACCAGGGATTTCCCTGGGATAGGTGCTTCGATTCGGACATCCTTGGCTGCCAAGGCTAGAGCGAGGTCATCTGCGAGATTGGCAATGCGGTTGACTCGTACTCCAACTGCTGGCTTGACTTCATACTTGGTCACTGATGGCCCAATTTCAGCCCGTTCAACTGTTACCTTGATACCAAAGCTAGCAAAGGTTTCTTCTAGGATTTTGATGTTTTCACGAACGATTTTCTTCTCTTTAGACTGGTCTTTGGGTTTATCAGGGGCAAAGAGTTGTAAGCTTGGAAGTTTATATTCGAGGGCTTCTTTTGCTGAAAAATCTACCTGAACATCTTCATCATCAGAGCCCTCTTCCTCTTCAGGGAATTCAAGTTCAGTTTGAGGTAGGATGATTTCTGGTTCCACCCACTCTTCTTCTGGAATAGGTGGAACGTCAAGCACAACATCTTCTGTCAGAATTTCACCCGTTTCCATATCAACAGGAGGCAAATCGAGTAAGGCTTTTTCAGCTTCTTCTTGTTCTAATCTAGCCTCTTCCTCAGCCTTTTGGCGAGCTTTTTCTTCTTGTTTGACAAAGCGTTCCTCTTTTCGACGCTCATGCCCTTCCCGCCATTTAGCAAAGCCTCTACTGAAAAATTCCGCAATATCGTAAACAGACCAAGGACTGATTAGGAGAGCGCCTGCTAAAATCAAGATAGAACCAATAAAGTAAGTGCCGATATTTGAAAAGAGAAAGGCGGTTGGAATATAAAGAGCGACCCCAATCAAGCCCCCTCCAGCAAAACTAGTCGTTCGAAAACCAGTCAAATCCGTCACAACCTGCGCCATGGTTCCTTTTAGGACCGACTTGTCCAAACCATATTTCCAAACTAAATAGGCCTCAAAAATCAAGAGCAAACCTGCAAATATGGTGAAAAAGCCAGATAGGAGGCCTTCCTGTTTTCGTATCCACTTGAAAAAGAAGAGATAGAGTAGGATGCCAAATATTGCCAGATAAGCTAGGCTACCCACCAGCAAGCGAATTAGATTGTAAAGGGTGATACCTGCAGCCCCTAATTTGAAGGCTGCGAAAATCAATAAAAGCGCGATTCCCAACGAAATCAACATTCGTTGAATCGCTTCTTTTCTTTCGAGTTCTGCTTTAGACGGTCTCCGTCTTGTTTTACTTGTATTCTTGTTTCCCATTCTTCTATTATACCATATTTCACAGGCATTTCGGAAAGAGAAAAAGACTGCACCAAACGGTCCAATCTTTTCATTTTCTATCTAAGTTTTATGCTTGTGGTTTGCGTAGGTAACCATAGACTACACCACTTACAATTGCTCCTACTAAGACAGAAACGAGGTAAAGAAGAGCATTTGAAGTAAGGGCGATAACGAAGATTCCTCCGTGTGGCGCCATAAGTTTGATACCAGTAAGACCAACGAGTCCACCTGCTACTGCTGAACCAAGGATGAAACTTGGGATCGCACGAGCTGGGTCAGCGGCACCAAATGGAATTGCTCCCTCAGTGATAAATGACAAGCCCATGATGATGTTTGTCAAACCAGAGTTGCGTTCTTCCTTAGTAAATTTATCTTTGAAAAGAAGAGTTGCAACAAAGATTGCAAGTGGTGGAACCATTCCTCCCGCCATAACTGCTGCCATGGCTACAGAACCACCTGAGGAAACAGTCGCTGCAAGCGTACCTGTACCAAAGACATAGGCTGCTTTATTAACTGGTCCACCCATATCAACAGCCATCATTCCTCCAAGAACGATACCAAGAAGGACAGCTGAACCTCCTCCAAGACCGCCTAGGAAGTCATTCATAGCAGTGTTGATTGCTGCCATTGGGATGTTAACAGCTAGCATGACAAATCCTGTCAAGATTGTCCCAAGAAGTGGCAAGAGAAGGATTGACTTTGCACCTTCAAGTGAACGAGGAACTTTAACGTATTTCTTGATATCAAGAATCAAGGCACCTGCGATAAATCCACCAACAAGGGCACCTAGGAAACCAGATGAGACACCTGCAAGAGTTGAAGTTGCTTCACCACCTGCAGCATAAGGAATTTTACCAAAGGCAAAACCTTCTTTGGCAATAGCACCAGCCACGAAACCTGCTACCAAACCTGGTTTTTCAGCGATAGAGTAGGCAACATAACCTGCAAAGACTGGAAGCATCAAACCAAAGGCAGCTCCACCAATTTTCATGAACATAGAAGCTAGCTCATGGTAGGAACCAAGATTACCAAGATTTTCATTTGGAACACCCAAAGCACCGTCAATCAAGAAGGCAAGGGCAATCATGATACCACCGCCAATAACAAATGGCAACATTTGCGATACACCACTCATCAAGTGTTTGTAGAAGGCACCACCAAGGCTTTGTTTTTCGTTAGAGGCTGTTGCAGCTTTTGCACCATTAGCTGCACGGTAGACTTCCGCTTCTCCTGAAAGAGCCAAGTTAATTAACTCTTCTGTCTTACGGATACCGTCAGCAACTGGACGATTGATCAATGGTTTGCCATCGAAACGATCCATTTCAACGGCCTTGTCTGCTGCAATGATAACAGCTTTAGCCTTACGAATGTCTTCCGCAGTTAGTTGGTTACCAACACCGCTAGCACCGTTGGTTTCGACCTTTATTCCAACACCCATTTCAGCAGCCACTTTTTGAAGGGCTTCTTGAGCCATGTAAGTGTGGGCAATACCTGTTGTACAAGCTGTAACAGCAACGATAAACTCATCAGAGTCATTAGCAGGTGCTTGAACAGGCTCTTCAGTTTTTTCGGAAGCTTTGTCAAAAAGTTCGATAACTTGGTCAGCTGATGTTACTTGACGAAGTTTGTCAGCAAAACCGTCTTTCATCAAGTATTGAGACAATTCTGCCAAGGCTGCCAAGTGAGTATCATTGGCACCTTCTGGAGCTGCAATCATAAAGAAGAGGTCAGTTGATTGTCCATCCAAGCTCTCGTAGTCAACACCCTTGTTTGACTTGGCAAAGAGAACTGTCGCTTCTTTTACAGCAGCGTTTTTGCTGTGAGGCATTGCGATTCCATCACCCAAACCTGTAGAAGTGAGAGCTTCACGCGCCAAAATGCCTTCTTTAAAGGTTTCAAAATCTGTCACATAACCGTGATCTGTCAAGCTTTTAATCATCTCCTCGATGACAGCAGTTTTTTCAGTTGCTTGTAAATCCAACAACATGACATCTTTTCTCAATAGGTCTTGAATTTTCATCGTTTTTCTACCTCAACTTTTTCATATGTTTCTTTAATAAATTCTGCAGTTGCCAAGTCATCTGAGAATGTTGTTGCTGTTCCACAAGCAACTCCCCATTTGAAGGCTTCTACTGCGTCTTTTGATTTGACAAACTCTCCTGTAAATCCAGCAACCATAGAGTCACCAGCTCCAACTGAATTTTTGACTGTCCCCTTGATTGGTTTAGCAAAGTAAGCTCCCTCAGATGTGACAAGAAGGGCACCATCACCAGCCATAGAGATAATGACGTTTTGAGCACCTTTAGCCAGTAACTCACGAGCATATTTCTCAATTTCATCTAAACTTTCGAGTTTCACTCCAAAAATCTCTCCAAGTTCATGATTGTTTGGTTTAACCAAAAGTGGCTGGTAGTCCAAACTATCAATCAAGGTCTGTCCTTCAAAATCACAAACGACTTGCGCACCCGTCTGGCGCGTCAAGGCAATCAAATCCTTGTAGATAACATTGCCTAGATTTTTAGCACTTGAACCAGCAAAGACAACTGTATCTTCTGCAGTCAAACTAGATAAAATAGCTTTCAATTCTTCTAGCTGAGCTGGTTCCACATTTGGACCAGTCCCGTTGATTTCTGTTTCTTGGTCTGCTTTAATCTTGACATTGATGCGAGTATCTTCTGCTACTTGGACAAAACGTGTCTCGATTTCTTCCTCTGTCAAAGTATCTGTGATAAATTTACCAGTAAAGCCTCCGATAAATCCGGTCGCTGTATTGGGAATACCCAAACGTTTCAAGACACGACTGACATTGATTCCTTTCCCACCAGCAAACTTATCATCACTGTCCATTCGATTGACCCTACCGACTTGAATTTGGTCCAAGCGAACGATATAGTCAATGGATGGATTGAGTGTGACTGTATAAATCATACTTCTATTACCTCCGTTTTCTCCTTAATAGCTTGCAAGAGCTCATGCCCTTGACTTGTGATAACAATAGCTCGTTTGAGTGGTGCTACCTTAGCAAAGCAAGTTTGTCCAATTTTTGACGAATCGACCAAGACATAGGTCTGTTTGGCATTCTCCAAAATAGCACGCTTCACAGCTCCCTCCTCCATATCAGGAGTCGTATAATAGCCATCGTCCACACCATTCATCCCGATAAAGGCACGGTCAAAGTGCAATTGGTTAATCTGGTTAAGAGCAACGCCACCGATGCTAGCATCTGTAGCCATCTTGACACTTCCTCCAACCATGACAGTTGGAATTTGCTTTTCAACCAACTGTGCGGCATGGTGAATCGAATTTGTCACAACAGTAATATTCTTATTGACCAATTCATGAATCAAAAAGGCTGTAGTTGTTCCAGCATCGATAAAGATGACATCTTGTTCCTTAATGAGAGAGGCTGCTTTCTGAGCCAACAACTTCTTCTCTTGAAGGTTTTTGACAGATTTTTCTTGAATGGTTTCTTCTTCCTGCAAGGAGTGGGGTAATTCTGCTCCACCATGCACGCGACGAAGCTTGTTTTCCGCTTCCAACTCATCCAAGTCTCTTCGAACCGTTGATTCTGACGTTTCTAGCAAACCAACTAATTTTTCTAGAGAAACTACATGATGTTGATGTAACTCCTCTAAAATCAGTTGTTTCCGCTCTGTTTTTAACACTGCATTACCTCCTGTTATCGTTTACACTATTCATTCTATCATACTTCATTTCATAGTCAAGCATTTTTTATCATTTTCTTTCAAATTCTATCATTTTTCTTATTTCTAGAATTTTTATTGCAAGATAAGAACCTTTATGGTAGACTATTTGAGTAAGTATTGGAAGATTACTCAAGAGGCTTAAGAGGCCGTGTTGGAAACGCGGTAGGCGTGTAACAGCGTGCGTGGGTTCGAATCCCATGTCTTCCGTTGAAGAAAATTATTTCTAGGATGCAACAAATGTTGTATCTTTTTTTTATCGCTTCTTTAAAAATAGGGTCTGTTTTAGGGTCTATTTGTGACTCCTTTGTTGTATCCTTTTTCGCAAAAGAATACCAAGGAATAGCAAAGACAAAAATAAAAAACGTTGTAAAAACAACGTTTTAGAAAGATTTACAAAACAATGTAAATTATCAATGGAGCCGGTGGGAGTGTTGAAAAGATTGTTAAATCAACTCATAGCGACCTTAGGGTCTGTTTTGGGTCATGTCTCTTCAAAAATTAGCTAAAATCACGGCTCAATTCTGTATTAAAATATACTTGAATTATGCCCCTTTTTTGCCCTTTTCAATCTGGTACATCATAGTTGAATGCCCTACGATGTCACGATATTTCCAGCTTGTTACCAGATAATCCAATAGTTCCTTATCTTCAACTTCAAAATCTAACAAAAGGAGTATATTCACCGTGTACTTATTTTTCAAAATCGGCACTTGGTAAGTCACATCTATCCAATGTTCAAAACCTAAGTCTGTCTGCTCTACGCTTGCAAGTTTAATGTTCAAAATGTTCATATTTTCTTCCTCCTTACTTATCTATTCGTAAAAGAAGATAAAAAGTTATGAAAAAATCATTATTTTTAACAAAACACCGTTTTTGACAATAATACTCTACATCCACCCTCTCTATTCTTCAAGAAACCGCTTTTTTGAACTATATGATGGTGATTTTGATTTCTAATCGTTCAAAATGCACGTTTTTGCAAAATAGAAAACCGTGATGATTGTCACGGTTCCTGCTTATATCCATATTCGATTTCTGCTTCACGGCGAATTTTAGCAGCTTCTTCCAGATAGACGCTACTGCCTAAATATTTTGATTTTTTATCAACGTTGATATATACAACGTATCTCTTTTTACGCTTGTTGTAATATACCCCTCGAACGCCTGTTGTGCTTTTAACAGTCGGCTTGTTGGTTCTTAGTGATTTCGGATCAGATATCTCAGCCATTCGCTCTTTTGTACTGCGATTACGCTTGCAACCACAACTTGAATATCGCTCTATCTGATTGCTTTGTAATTCGATGCGATTTCCGCAATGCTTGCAAACGCAATTCCAGTAGACGCGTTGATTTTTTGAGTATGCTTTATCAATTACTTTAAAATTATCCGTTTCAGTATTCGTTAAATCCTTGAAGCGTTCATGCTTTTTCTCGTTATTTAAACAACCGCACGAGGTTATTGAGCCATTCCTAAAATGGTCAGCACGAACATAGGTTGTATTGCCACACTCACAAAGACAATGCCACAACACTTTGCCACTTTTTGTTCTTGTTCCGTCGTCTCCAAGGACGGTCAGACGACCATATTTATTCCCTGTCAAATCAAGCTTCATTTTTTGTCAATCCATCTTTGAATTTTTTCAGCAGTATCGATTGTGAAATTTTTAAATTCACGTTCTCCTTTTCGCAGTCTAGTAACTGCTGAACGTGAAATGCCTAACTCTTTTTCAAAGAGATTGGCAGGGATGGTCTCGTCCATTAAGACCATCTCTACCTTCTTCGTGTCAATTTTCATTGAGTTACCTCTTTATTTCACGCTTGCCATAATTTCAGCAAGTTCTCTAACTTTTTTAGCTTCATCGATATGATGTTGTACGTTTTCTTTTTCAATTTTAATGATTGTACTTTCTTCATATTTACGTCCGAATTTTTGAATAATTTTATAAACGTCTCCATTTGAAATTTTTACAAGGTCTTTCGCTAGTATTTCTGCTTTATCTGAAAAAACTTCGTTTCGGATTGCTTGCGTTTGTTCTTTTTGCTTTCTCAACGCTTCTTTATACTCTTTATATGTTGCCATTTTATTTTACCTTGAGTTCTTTTAAACTCCCTTCCTTTATCTTGATTATATTATATCGCTATTGTTGACTTTTGTCAACAATAAGTTAAAAAATTTTAGGCTTTTTGCCCGAAAAGTTCCATATGAAGTTTTACTGCACGCATAGCTAGTGACCATACGCTAGTTCCTGGCCAAGCTTCTTTTTCCATGTTTTCAACGTTTGTCATTTTTGTATAAGCATCCATTTCAAATGCAACACCGATTTTTTTGCAAGCCCAATCCCAAGCCTTTACTTCTTCAGATGTTTCAGCGTTTTCAAATTTTTGGTTAACACGTTCAACCACTTCTTTTTCATGTGCCCAAGCTTCTTTCAAGCAGTCAGCAAATGAAGCATATTCGAAGTATTCACGACCAGAAAAGTCTGCATATTCAAAGTCACAAATTTGATAGTTACGTGTGAACATATCCCAAGCTTCTTTCATGATTCCTGATTTGTCGTAAGCTACTTTTTTCATTTTTGATTTCCTCTTTCCTTATCTTTATGTCTTAATTATACACCTTTTTGTTGACGTATGTCAACAGAAAACACAAAGAAATTTAATCTTTTTTTAATTCAGAAAGTACTTTCAGAGCAATTTTGTTAACGTCAACAAAATTGGCAACCAAGGGCTTTATAAAGCTATTTGTTGATCTCGACAAGTCAATTTCAGAGCAAAATAAAGATATTCAAGCGAAAAAGAACACTCCTAACCCTATATCTATAAATGTTTTCCAGGAATTTCAAGCGATTATCAAGCGTATTTCAGAGCAAACAAAAAAACCGCAAGCTATTGCCTGCGGTGAGTGTTTATAACCACTTAATTGCTTTCACATCTGTTTTACGAACTTTAGCATATTTTTTAGCGCTTGTAAAATGTAGAGTAACCGGTTTAAATACTCCGCGTTTATCTCTTCGTAGACCTAAAATTGCGGATCTTTTATTTCTATCTTCAAAAAATATGACGTCCAATTTCATAGTATTTTTAGATAAATCCTTAGCTACAATACAACAACTTGTTATCTTAGAGTAGAAGATATCCCCTATAAAGCTATACAAAGATATCCTTTCTATAACATCATTATACATGGGGTTATTTTTATATTCTTCCAAAATAAAAACACCAGCTTGAATATCAGGTATTGTTTGACTAGCATAATCTCGTGTGATTTTGTGCAAGCCAAATAAGTGATGTAAATCAGTCAAGCAAAAATCTACTTCGAAAGTCTCTAAATACTTATAATTCGTTGATACTTGACATGTTTTTCCATCGAACTTTTCTTGATAATCTAAAACACAATCAAGTAATTCCAACGACAAACTCCATATTTTCTCAAAATAAAAAAGCACGGGGCAGTTCTCACTACTGCCCAAAGTGGATGATTAGAGTCGCTTCTCTAACTCCCTATGTTGTGCTTATTAGGCTTATCGCAAGGGAACAGTTTTTAGCTCTGCCAAGCCACATAGCGTGCTTACTACTATGTGTCCATGTCACCATGGATCTCCGAGCGGTTTAACGACATTTTGGAAGTCGGGATAACGAGAAAGAGGTACTTTTACGTTTTTTCCAATTCAATTATGACATCTTTCTTTAAAAAAGTCAATATTTCTCGCTCTTTTTAACGAAAAAATCCCCACAAGAACGAGTCCTGTGGGGTAGAAATACATTTTAGAAAGTTTTCCTTTCGTTTTATTTTTTTAAAATTATTTCGTAGTGATCAAGCCATCTGGCTCAATTTTAAAGCTTTCTTTGTCAGCCAATCGACCATCTTCAAGCATGAGGTAGTATCCGCCATTGTATGGCACGAAAGTATTCGATACCATGTCGCCATTCTCTGAATTGAGATAATACCACTTCTCGTAGTATTTAACCCATCCAGTTTGCATAGCACCGTCTGCATTGAAGTAGTACCATTTGCCATTGACTTTCTTCCAGCCGCTATTGGCCATGTAGCCGTCCTTGTCAAACCAGTACCACTTACCGTCTGTATGATGTAGCCATTGACTCTCATACATATAGCCGTTTTCATTGAAATAGAACCAGTTCCCATCTACTGCTTCAAATTTAGCAGTTGGATATGAGCCGTCTTTACGACGCCACCACCAGCCAGTCTCATCATGTTTCCAGCCTGATTCGTCTTCTTCAGGCGGAACGATATACCCCACAATCGAATCAACAGAGCGCTCGTTGTATCGACAAGGGCCACCGACTTCGAGATAGTCCCAGTTACCATCGATGTTCTGCTCGATTGTCTTAATAGTAGAGCCGTCAGAGTCCTCGTAGACAAGACCAGTATGGCCATAATTCACTCCATCTCCTGCTACGAAGTTCTTAACGAAGAACCAACCAGCCTTAGGATATTGAGCACCATAGACCACTTGCAAGCCTGCCGATTCTGCGGACCGTAGCAAGTCGATAGCGTTACCCCATAGACGAGTGCCGAAATACTCGTAGATTCCGTAGCACGTCACATCAGCACATTGATAGCCGTACATCTTATCATAGTCAACCCCAGTCCCTGCATCAGCGTGAGCCATGAGATCGTTAATCATATCTTGTTTCTTAGACATTAGCATCATCTCCTTTCCAAGCGTCGTTCATCTGTTTGACTGCCGACTCAACAAATGTATCGAGGTCCTTGTCAGTCATGCTGATGTTGTATTTTGTAAGCTCAGCTCGAACTTTATCACGAGCTTGCTCCAGCTTTTCATCACCTTTGTAGCCTGTTTCAGCTGCTACCTGCTCCACGGCGTTAACTGCGTTCTTAGCAAGAATTTCAGCGATTTTTACAGCTTTTTCTCCGCCTTTTCGCAAAAGGTAATCTTTGACTGCTTTCACGATACTGCCTGTTGCTACTGCTAAAAATCCTGTCGCAAAAGCAATAATAAATTCATTTAGTTGTGTCATATGTTTTCCTTTCTAGCGCCTTACTGCGCCTAAGCTTTCAACGGTTTTAGCGTCCCAAATGCCCAATTGATACATAACTCGAACAATGTTTGCTTCACGTTCCCACGCCCATTGATGCTTACTGCCTTTTTCGCCACAGCGGGCAGTTATCCAGGTGTAATCATCTTTGTTTTTGATAGGATTTAAGACAGTTGTATCCTCTGCCCAATATATTGCGTTTACTGTATTCTTTACATTATCTAATGTCAATGTCCCTCTTGACAATGAAATGATATTCCCGACAAGTGGGAACGCATCCCATTCCTTATGTTGTAAATCAATACTTTGACCGTAACCATAGATTGTAGCTGTTTCTGCATACGATGGCAGTTGTAAGCCACATCCGTTATCAAACCAGATTGTCCATGGAACACTTGATCTATCCAACGTATGAGCCATCGGCGCCCTTTTCGGTGCAGGTTTAATAAGAACCAGCTGCTCCTGTAAAGTCTGCGTTTGCTTTACTAAAGATTCCACTTGGTACTTCAAAATTTGGTATTCTGTTTTCCCCTCAATGTAATCTTTCGCTTCAAGCTCTGCTTTGCTTGTGTAATCCGTTTCGAATCGCTTCACATCACGGCCAACTGCTTTAGCAAATTCCTCTAAATTGCTCATAGCAATCACGCTTTCGCTGCATTATATGTTGCGATCAGGTCGAGATTGGCAAAAGAGTCAAGTCGTGTGCCTAAATCTGAAATCTTTTGAACAACTGCGCTTTCAGTGCTTCCGCTCATGCTTGCGATTTTATCAGCGATTTCTTTAAGGGTGTTCAGGTCCTCAGATACACCCTCGCCCAAAATGTCATTTTTAACTGCTGTTTTAGCCTGTTCAATCAGTTGTGTGACTGTCGCATTGTCAACTTTGCCATTAAGCAGCTGTTTCAATTCCTTGATGTCAACCCCAACTGCCTGTGCGAATGCTGTTAATTTCGTTGTGTCCATATTCCTACACCTTTCCTAAATTATAATAAAAGAGCAAGTCAGGGAATTCCTGACTCACTGTACCGTCACTACCTACAGACCTACCTGCAAGCTGCTTTTTAATTTCTTCAGCAATATCCAGCTCCTTTAAAGCATGGACTTCTTCTGTGACCAGATTCTTATCTGATTTTGTGATTTGGATTTGAGTCGAGTCGTCGCTTGGGAATGTATATCCACCCACAGCTACCTCGATTCGATATGGGCCAGCAGGTAAAATCATGCCCAAATTAAAGGCAACTGCGCCGTTTGTCACGACTGCTGTCTTGCGTAATTGCTCCTGGACTTTCGTCAAAGTTCTCGTCAACGTGATAGATGCCTCTTGTCCTTCAAGATGTGGAATAGGCTCATGATTTTCATCAAGCAAAGAAAAGGCAAATGTGGAAGCCACATCGCCTTGCTTGACTAGAAATCCACCGTCCACTTGTTCGAGATTGGTTGAATTAAGAACATAAGCCATTCTGCGCTCCTTTCTCGTCTTCAACTAAGATGTCGTCCCTAATCTGCAATGCTTCAAAATTGTTGTACAAGTGGTCAATGTAGCCATTGCCTCCAAGAGCTTTATAGCTTTTGTGCATATTTTCGACTACATAGAACTCGTCCTTTGTGGTAAATCCACGACGGATAGCCCTTCGAATGTCACGATCAAGACGCATCCTCATCGTAACAAGGTGCGCCTCGTCGTGTAACTTCAGCTTCTCTTGGACTTCGTCAATTTTGGCGTTGCTGTCGCATGCAGTTTCTTGGACATCTTTGATTTTAACTTTAACATCATTCAATTCTGAAATGATTTGGTCTGTCTGTTCCTTTGATTTCTTCGGCATTTTATAGCCTAACCAAGCGACAACGATTGGTGTGGCTACTGGTAGCACGTTCATGAAGAAATGTTCTGTTGATTGTAAGACGTCCATAGTCACCTCCATTATTGGTTAGGTGTAACTGTTGTAGCAGAAGGTTCCGTTACGGTAGCTGTCGTAGAGACTGCAGCTGCTGGTGCGACAGTTGTAGGTTCATCTGGTGCTTTCGGCGCATTAAATTTCCAAGGTGCTAGAATACCATTCTGGTAAGGTGTCCCTTCAAGTTGGGCAAGTGTTTCTCCTTGGTAAGTAAATGACTGATTCGTTTGAATCAAGATACGTTTACCTTCTCCATTGATTTCAACGTGACCAGGATCTTCAACCGCAAAGATTGCACCAGGCTCATAAACTTTACCGAATTCAGCAAGAGGGAATAACTCAACCATTTCTTTGTAGGTTGTGCCGTAAGAAACTTTCTCACCCATGATTGAATCTTGAGCCATCACTCGCACTACTTTATTAATGCGATTCGCAAGTGCTTCAAGATCATTCTGTTTAGCTTCTGTTTGAGCTACTTTCTGCTCAGCCTGTTCCAATTTAGCTTGATTTTCTTGCAACTTCGCTTGTGTCTGAACGATAGCGCTCGCTGGGTCAAGTTCCGCCTTAATAACATCCAAAACCGCTTGGATAAGCATCTCTTGACTTTCATGAGTGCGGTCGCCCGACAATCCTGCTTGCTCATAGCTGAATCGTTGACCGTTTTCTTTCTTGATGACTACAATCGTCGAATTTTCTGGTTGACGGTAGATAGGTGTTGCTGCTAGTTCATAATTTGTTGCCATTTGTTATTCTCCTTTAAAATTACTCTTGATGATCAGTATTTCCGCTATCTCGCTCAGCCAAGATTTCATCTTCAATCTTGTATCGCATAGTACGCAACTCTTGTTCATGGGTACGCATGACCTTACGATTTTTAGCGTACAGATCCGGGTCATGCAGCGTTTCAGATGTTGTTGAAACAGCTTCATTGTCTGTGTTGACTACAGTAGTTTTGACCAATTTTTGTTGGTCGCCATCTTGTG
>NZ_RQZB01000022.1:0-23754 GCF_003859975.1 Streptococcus sp. OH4692_COT-348 | reverse complement strand
CAAATCATACCCTCTTGCTCCCAATCAGATAACTCCCATAAATGAAGGTAATATTCATTTCTACACTTATATACAATTCCCTGGACTTCTTCATATAATTCTTTAAGCATTATGTTCCCCTTTCTAGATACAGTTTAACACATTCAGAAACACTTTTGTACCATTTCCCCATTCTGTTCCCTACACCGTCTCAACTGCACAAAAAAGAGAGGACATGCCTCTCTCAGGGTTATAATTCTGCAATTTGGTTTAGGTTTACTTCTGCAACTGTGTCATTACCAAACATAGAGATAATCATCTTCACTTTATTGTTATCAATTTCTGTAATCTTACCAGTATAATCTGCAAAGGCACCATCAATAATACGTACAGTTTGACCAACCTCAACATCGAAATCAAATTCTTGAACAGTTTGTCCCATAGATACCAAAATGTCACGAATTTCTTGTTCCAATAATGGAGTTGGTTTTGATCTATTTCCGTGAGATCCAACGAATCCTGTAACGTTTGGTGTGTTTCGAACAACAAACCAAGCTTCATCTGTCATGACCATTTCTACAAGAACATAACCTGGAAAGCGATTTTCTTCTATTTCTTTTCTCTTTCCATTTTTTTCAACTTGCACTGTTTGTGTTGGAATTTCAACGCGTAGAATATTATCCAACATATTGTAGGTTTGTGCACGTTGTAATAGATTTTCCTTTACCTTATTTTCATAACCAGAATAAGTTTGTAAAACAAACCACCCTTTATCAAAACTATCCATGATATTTCCTTTCATAATAGAAGATATCTAGTGTAAATAACTCCACTAGCCTTCTAAAAAATGTTAATAAATCGAATCAAACCTGAAACAATCAACTGGTCAAAAATGTAAATAATTACTACAAAGAAAGCTGTGTATTCCATGATAGAACGAAAATCTCTCCAGCTTTCCTTGCGAGTTGGCCATGTTGTGTCTTTAAGAAGTCTAAAAATATCTCCAATAAAACGCATCGCTCTCTCCTATCTCGTTTCTCTATGTATAGTGTGCTTACCACAATGTTTACAAAATTTATTTACTTCTAGTCGTGTTGGCTTGGGGTTTCCGCTGATCTTTATTGAATAGTTTCTCGAACCACAAACCGCACAAGCTAGGCTTGCTTTTTTTAGTGCCATAACGCCTCCATCTTATCTATTATAACAAGAAAGCTAGGCTTTGACAAGCATCTTAACGAAATAGATTGACTACCGAATCCCATATCGTTTGAGCCTTTTCCTTAATTTTAGCATCCGAGATAGCACGACTGGCCTCATCTACCAGATTTTGCGCACGACTTCTAATATCAGAAAGGGTATCATCCGTCTGATTCGTTTCATTACTCTGCACTTGATTTCTTGTATTGGCTGGTGCAATTCCATTTTGCTTATAAGCATTTTCAACCGTAAAGGTACTTCCTGGCGTATAAGGTAAAATGGTATTGGCAATGTTTCTAAAGACATGGGCTGCACCGTTTGAAGTAGAGCCAGCTAGATAGTGATTTTCATCAGTCGTCGGGAAACCAAGCCAGTGACTAATCACTACATCCGGTGTATAACCAATTACCCACTGATCACTTGTATATTCTGGATTGAAAACCGCTTCAGTTGTACCAGTTTTTCCTGCCATTACATAATCTGCAGGCGATGAACTAATACCGGTACCGTTGGTGAATGTCCCCAACATCATACTGGTCATCTTATCAGCTACAGACTTATCAATCACCCGTTTTTGTGAATTTTTATGGCTTGCAATAACTTGTCCACTAGCATTTTCAATTCTACTAATAAAATGAGCTTCAGGCATTAAACCTTCATTTGCAAAGGCAGCATATGCTTGAGCCATTTGCAGAGGATTGGTTTCGACACCACTTCCCAAGGCGACACCAAGAACACGGTCGACCTTTTCCATGTTGAGCCCGAATTTTTCGCCTGCCTCAAAAGCCTTGTCGACGCCCAAATCATTAACAGTGGCAACAGCAGGTAGATTGAGCGATTCTGCCAAGGCTTGATACATAGGAACTTCTCGACTCGTTTTGATTCCTGCATAGTTATCAACTTTATAGCTGTCGTACTGCATGGTATGGTTATCCAACTGCTTATTCAAAGCCCAGCCTGCTTCAACTGCTGGCGTATAAACAACTAAAGGCTTGATTGTAGAACCAGGGCTACGTTTTGATTGAGTTGCATAGTTGAAATTCCGGAATCCAGTTTTATCATTGCCAGCAACTTGACCGACAACTCCACGAACTCCACCTGTTTTCGGTTCGAGAGCTACACTTCCTGATTGAGCAAATGTTCCATCCTCCGCCCTCGGAAATAGCGCTGTATTTTCATAGACAACCTGCATATTTGCTTGGTAGTTTTGGTCCAGCTCTGTGTAAATGCGGTAGCCATTATTGACAATTTCTTCCTCTGTTAGACTATACTTGGAAACAGCCTCATTAACAACCGCATCAAAGTAAGAAGGATAGCGGTAATCTGAAATCTTTCCTTCATACTTATCGTGCAATTGCGAAGTCATATCAACTTCTGCAGCTTCAGTTTCTTGGTTTTTATCAATGTAACCCGCTGCAAGCATATTTTGTAAGACAGTGTCGCGACGATTAGTCGAATCTTGTACGGAATTCAAAGGATTATACAGTTCCGGCCCTTTGAGCATCCCTGCCAGAGTCGCAGCTTGATCCAAACTCACTTCTGACGCAGAAACTCCAAAGTATTTCTTACTCGCATCTTCTACACCCCACACACCATTTCCAAAATAGGCATTGTTAAGGTACATGGTTAAAATCTGATCCTTACTATATTTTTTTGTTAATTCTAAGGCAAGGAAAAATTCTTTCGCTTTTCTCTCAACAGTTTGATCCTGCGACAAATAGGCGTTTTTAGCCAGCTGTTGGGTAATAGTAGAACCACCACCTGAACGACCAGCAGTGACAATCGCCAAGAAGAAACGACCATAGTTAATCCCGTCATTTTTATAGAAAGAGCGGTCTTCTGTCGCAATAACGGCATTCTGCAAATTTTTACTGATATCAGTCAATTCAACATAAGTTCCTTTTTGACCAGACAAGGCACCAGCCTCCTTTTCTTCACGGTCAAAAATGATAGTCCGAGTTTTCAAGGCATTTTGCAAATCGTTAACATTGGTTGACTTGGCTACAGCAAACAAATAGGTTCCAACCAGCAAGCCTGCACTCAAACCTAGTATAAGGACAATCTTTGTTAGATGATAGCGACGCCAGAATTTTCGAATTGGACCTACTTGGGCTAATTTTTTTCGATCACTACGAGAGCGACGTAAGCTAGTCGTATCAGAATCCTCTAGTTCACTTGTTTCTTTTTTAAAAAGAGAAAGAAATTTCTCAAATAATTTATCTAATTTCATGCGTTTATTTTATCATCTTCATCATAGGAAGACAAGAATTTAGCTATTTCCTATCCAAATAGGGCTTTTTTTGTTACAATATCTGTATGCAATTCACATTTACATTACCAGACTCTCTACCTCAAATGACGGTAAAGCAATTACTTGAGGAACAACTCCTCATCCCTAGAAAAATCCGTCATTTTTTGAGAATCAAGAAACACATTTTGATTAATCAGCGAGAAGTTCATTGGAACGAGATGGTAAAACCTGGAGATGTTTGCCAGTTAACTTTTGACGAGGAAGATTATCCCGAAAAAGAAATTCCTTGGGGCAACCCAAACCTCGTTCAGGAAGTTTATCAAGATCAACACTTAGTTATTGTGAACAAGCCAGAGGGGATGAAAACGCATGGTAATCAGCCAAACGAAATCGCCCTTCTTAACCATGTCAGTGCCTATGTTGGCCAAACCTGCTATGTCGTTCATCGTCTGGACATGGAAACCAGTGGCTTGGTTCTCTTTGCCAAAAACCCTTTTATCCTGCCCATTCTCAATCGCTTACTGGAGAAAAAAGAGATTTCTAGGGAATATTGGGCACTAGTTGATGGAAATATCAGCAGCAAAGAGCTTGTTTTCAGGGACAAAATCGGACGTAATCGCCATGATCGCAGAAAGCGAATAGTTGATACAAAAAATGGACAATATGCTGAAACGCATGTAAGCAGATTAAAGCAATTTCCAAACAAAACTTCCTTGGTTCGTTGCAATCTAAAGACAGGGCGAACCCATCAGATTCGTGTGCACCTTTCGCATCATAATTTCCCTATTTTAGGCGACCCTCTCTATAATAGTAAATCAAAAACAAGTCGGCTTATGCTCCACGCCTTTCGACTGTCCTTTACCCATCCGCTTACATTAGAGAAATTAAGCTTCACTATCCTCTCAGATACTTTCGAAAAAGAATTAAAAAAGAATGGATGATTGCGTCATCCATTTTTCCATATAAGAAAAGCAAGACCAAGAGGCCTTGCTTTTTATCGACTCATGAATTATTTAGCGATTTTTGCGAAGTATTCAAGAGTACGAACAAGTTGTGCAGTGTATGACATTTCGTTGTCGTACCATGATACAACTTTAACCAATTGTTTACCGTCAACGTCAAGAACTTTAGTTTGAGTTGCGTCAAACAATGAACCGTAAGACATACCTAGGATATCTGAAGATACGATTGGATCTTCAGTGTATCCGTATGATTCGTTTGAAGCTGCTTTCATAGCTGCGTTCACTTCGTCAACAGTAACGTTCTTTTCAAGAACTGCTACCAACTCAGTTACAGAACCTGCTGGAACAGGAACACGTTGAGCAGCTCCGTCCAATTTACCATTCAATTCTGGGATTACAAGACCGATAGCTTTTGCAGCACCAGTTGAGTTAGGAACGATGTTTACAGCACCAGCACGAGCACGGCGAAGGTCACCACCACGGTGTGGTCCGTCAAGAATCATTTGGTCACCAGTGTAAGCGTGGATAGTAGTCATCAATCCTTCTACAACACCAAAGTTGTCTTGAAGAGCTTTAGCCATTGGAGCCAAGCAGTTTGTAGTACATGAAGCACCTGAGATAACTGTTTCAGTACCGTCAAGAACGTCGTGGTTAGTGTTGAATACAACTGTTTTAACGTCGTTTCCACCAGGAGCAGTGATAACAACTTTTTTAGCTCCACCTTTAAGGTGTTTTTCAGCTGCTTCTTTCTTAGCAAAGAAACCAGTAGCTTCAAGAACGATTTCTACACCGTCAGTAGCCCAGTCGATTTGTTCTGGATCACGTTCAGCAGAAACTTTAACGAATTTACCGTTAACTTCGAATCCACCTTCTTTAACTTCAACAGTACCGTCGAAACGACCTTGAGTTGTGTCGTATTTCAACAAGTGTGCAAGCATAACTGGATCTGTAAGGTCGTTGATGCGTGTAACTTCAACACCTTCTACGTTTTGGATACGACGGAAAGCAAGACGACCGATACGTCCGAAACCGTTAATACCAACTTTAACTACCATTAGTGATTTCCTCCTTATGAAAATCATGAAATTTTTATTGTGAAAAGAGTAACTTGAATCACTACAAATCACCTTTCAACAAACCTATTATATAACTATTTAAGTTTAATTGCAAGTACGGGCATTGTTTTTTGTCTATATCTCGCTTATTTCCCTTTCTCCTTTGAAAGCCTATACCGCTGTCTTTCTTTGTCTACATAGTCATTTACAACTTTCCTTTTTCTAAAGTTGAGCGATAACTTCCTCAGTTGTCAAAACTTGGTTGGCAATGTAGCCATAGTTTGTCAGGGCAGCTTGGTAGGCTTCTTCACCTGGAGCACCGACAGCATCGTTAACAACAATGACATTGTAACCTAATTCTATGAGTTCACGCATGTGTGAATCCACGCAGAGATTAGCATTCATACCAGCCAAGATGACGGTGTCGATACCATTTTTGCGGAGTTGAAGGTTAAGGTCGTTGCTTTCTGGGCCAAAGATTTTATGTCCGTTGACAACAATAGTATCTTCATCCAAAAATGGTTTAATCTCTTCAATCATATCTGCTCCAGAGCCTTCTGGAATTGCCGAATACTGGTTATCACGCCAAAACATTTCGTTTTCAATCATCATCGTTTCACCAGCAGCTTTAAATTGCCACTTGTGATCGTGTGGATAGAAGTAGTGCGGTGAGATAAAACGCTTGTAGCCACGCTCTTTAGCAAAAGCGAAAAGCTTTGTCAGATTTTCAATAGTATTAACTTTTTCAAGAACGTCTTTAGTTGCTCCGAATCCTTTACCAGGATGTTTTAGGAATTCAACTTGTGGGTCTGTGATAACAAATGCGACATTTTTCTTATTGAACATGAGGTTCCTCCTAATATGATTTGATTAACAGCCAATAGGAATTTAGACTGTTAGTTTGATGATTTTCCAAATGGTAGTTTTAGTTATATACTGACCATTCGGTACAATTATAATAACATCTAAAATTGAATTTGTAAATTAATTTGCTCAGAACAAAAAATTTTAATGATAAAACAGTGGCAAAAGGAGGTGGTTTCAATTGTTTGGTCTCAGACTCTGAATCTGCTATAATAGGAAAAAAGAGAGGTGAGTAGATGAGCGTTAAAGAGCGTATTTTACAAAGTGCTGAGGAATTGATTTATCAGAAGGGTTATGTGGCCACCTCCATCAGTGACATCATGGAGGCAGCTGATGTTGGCAAGGGACAGCTTTATTATTATTTCAAATCTAAGAAGGAAATTGGTTTGACGGTCATTCAAGATATTTTAGCAAATTGGCGAAAAGAGCTTTTTGAAGATATTTTTGAAGCAGACAAGTCTGACAGTGACAAGTTTTCGGATATGATTGACTGGGTTTGTCAATTTCATGAAAGTCAGACGGTCTTTTATGGTTGCCCAATTGGTAATCTGATTGTGGAATTGTCCACAGAAGATGAGAACTTCCGCTGTCCTCTCAATGATTTTATGACCCAATGGACAGAGAAGTTAGCCAGCCTCTTGCAAGACCTGCATGCTGACTGGTCAGAAGAGCGGGCGCAGTTGCAGGCCCGTCAAGTCATCTCCAGTATTCAAGGCAGCATTGTCATTCTCAAAGTCAGCCAAGACATCCAAGTTTTAGAAAATAATATGACGGATTTGAAAAAGAATTATTGTTAATTTTTAGCCGAAGAATTAAAAGTATGTTAATTTATGGATTGTGGTTAAGAGGTAAGAATGACAACAGATATTAAAACTGAAATTGGTCATAGAGTAAGACAGGAACGTGAACGTCACAAATTGATGAGAGAAGAGGTCTGTGGACAGAAGCTGACTTAATAATCAAACAGCTGATGCGTACTGAGCTTGGGCAATCCTTGCCAACAATTACTAAGTTACAATATTTATCTAAGCGATTAGAAGTTCCGATAGATACTTTTCTTGAAAATAAAGAACTAGCTCTTCCTGAGGAAGAGTTGCTGAGTCTAGACTTGATTGAAAGAATATTAGACTTGATAAGAACAGGGACAGGTAGTTTCGCTGAAGATATTTTTGATGATTATTTTAAGCAAGTAACACTAAAGCAAGTTTACACATTCAATGATTTACTATTAATTGATTATTTTGCTATGCAATGTCAAGACTTGATTTATAGAAGAGAGCATTAGATGATTTTCGGATTAAGTTGTTGAAACAGCAATTAGTTAGTGATGAAATGTATAATGTAGAGCTACTATCAGTTCTTTGTGCCATAGCGGGTGTTTATGTTGTTCATAATGACTATAAGCATATGATATCTCTAGTAAAAAAGATGAATGAAATTTTATCAGTAACAATGTTGCAAGTCTATAAACCTGGAATTTCAGTATTTGAAGCTAAGTGCTATCTTTATTTTGAAAATGATAAAAATAAAGCAAAGGAACTTTATCACTCAGCAACTATACTAGCTGAACAATTTGATGATAAAGTATTTGATAAAAAACGAAAATAGAAAACTTAAAACTATTCTCAATACTCCAGTTTCACAAAAAAGAGACAGGAAATTCCTGCCTCTAGGCTGATAAACGATTATTTACGACGTCCTGGACGTTCTGCATAACCATAGTAAGCATCTGCCATGATTTCTTCCATGTCAGCTACCATTGGCAAGCGTGGATTTGCAGGAGAACATTGGTCTTCATAAGCAAGCAAAGCAATTTCATGCAAGCTGTCTTTCCAAGCTTTTTCATCAATTCCTTGATCCTTGAAGTTCATCTTGATACCTACTGCAACACCAAGCTCGTAAACAGCTTTAGCGTATGCTTCAACTGCTTCTTCTGGAGTTGAGTGAGGCAAGCCAAGCATTTTCGCGATGTCTTGGAATTTCTCATCAGCTTTCCAATAGTTGTACTTAGGCCATGTAGTTGTCTTAGATGGACGAGTTCCGTTGTAACGGATAACATATGGAAGCAAGATAGCATTTGTACGTCCGTGAACAGTGTGGTGAACACCACCAATCTTGTGGGCCATTGAGTGGCTCATACCAAGGAAGGCATTGGCGAAGGCCATACCAGCCATTGTAGACGCGTTGTGCATTTTCTCACGAGCTTCTGGGTCAGCTGTCTTAACAGATTTTTCCAACCATTCAAAGACCAGTTTGATTGTTTGAAGCGCAATACCATCTGTATAGTCGTTAGCGAAGTTTGAAGTATAGGCTTCAGTCGCGTGAGTCAAGACATCCATACCTGTATCAGCAGCGATAAAGTCTGGAACTGATTCAACCAAAGCAGGGTCAACAATGGCAATAGTCGGTGTCAATGAGTAGTCAGCCAATGGGTATTTTCGGTTGTTTTTCTTATCAGAGATAACGGCAAATGGTGTTACTTCTGAACCAGTACCTGAAGTTGTTGGGATACCGATGTACTTCGCTTTCTTACCAAGTGATGGGAAGCGGAAGGCGCGTTTACGGATATCCATGAATTTTTGAACCAAGTCACGGAAGTCGATTTCTGGTTGTTCGTAGAAGAGCCACATTACTTTCGCCGCGTCCATTGGAGAACCACCACCAAGAGCAATGATTGTGTCTGGTTCAAATGCTTTCATCACTTCAGCACCACGTTCTACAGTTGTGATGTCTGGATCTGGTTCAACATCTGAGAAGACTTGGATAGTTACACGGTTGCTACGTGCGTTCAATTGATCGATAACACGTTGAACGAAACCGAGTTTTTCGATAGATTTGTCTGTAACAATCAGAACGCGTTCAATATCTTCACATGTTTGAAGGTATTGGATAGAATTGCGTTCGAAGTAAATTTTTGAAGGAACTTTAAACCATTGCATATTATTTCTACGTTTCCCTACTTTCTTGATGTTTAGGAGGTTAATAGCGCTCACGTTATCACCAACAGAGTTACGTCCGTATGAACCACATCCAAGTGTCAATGATGGGATGAAGGCATTGTAAACGTCACCGATACCACCGAAAGTAGATGGAGAGTTCCATATAATACGCATAGCTTTGATTTCTGTACCAAAGCGTTTAGCAAGCTCTTCGTCTTTTGTGTGGATAGCTGCTGAGTGACCAAGTCCGTTAAACTCAACCATTTGACGAGCCTTTGTAAGACCGTCTTCTGTGTCTTCAGCTTTTAGGACAGCAATAACTGGTGACAATTTTTCACGAGTCAATGGTTCTTTTGGTCCTACTTCCTCACATTCTGCAGCCAAGATGTTTGTTCCTTCTGGAACGCCGAATCCTGCTTGTTCTGCAATCCATGTAGCTGGTTTACCAACAATGTTTGCATTTAGTTTAGCACCAGCACAGTTTTTGCTGTTTGCTTTAACACCGAAACAGAATTCTTCAAGAAGTGCTTTTTCTTTTTTGTTTACAAAGTAGGTGTGGTATGATTTGAATTCTGCTACAAATTCGTCATACACTTCTTTATCAATGATAACCGCTTGTTCTGATGCACAGACCATACCATTATCAAATGATTTAGACATCACAATGTCATGGGCAGCTTGACGAAGGTCAGCTGATTTTTCTACATAAGCAGGAACGTTTCCGGCACCTACCCCAAGAGCTGGTTTCCCACATGAGTAAGCAGCTTTAACCATGGCGTTACCACCAGTTGCAAGGATAGTCGCAATACCTTCGTGGTTCATAAGCGCTCCAGTTGCTTCCATAGATGGCTCTGTAATCCATTGAACACAGTTTTCAGGAGCTCCAGCTGCGACAGCTGCGTCACGAACAATTTGAGCTGCGTGAGCAGAAGATTCTTGAGCTGATGGGTGGAAGGCAAACACAATTGGATTACGTGTTTTTAAAGCAATCAATGATTTGAAAATTGCTGTTGATGTTGGGTTTGTTGTTGGAGTGACACCACACACAACACCGACAGGTTCTGCAATTTTAGTCAATCCTGTAACAGGATCATCTTCGATAACTCCGACAGTTTTAACTCCACGCATGTTATTCACAACGTGTTCACAGGCAAAAAGGTTTTTTGTCGCCTTGTCTTCAAATACACCACGACCAGTTTCTTCAATTGCATGTTGTGCTAGGATACCGTGCGCATCAAGAGCTGCAACTGAAGCTTTCGCTACGATGTAGTCAACTTGTTCTTGGTTCAACTTGCGCATTTCATCAAGCGCAACCAAAGCTTTTTGTACTAGTCCGTCTACATGCTTTTCAGCAGCGAGTTGTTTTTGCTCAGGTGTTACAGTTTTTTTATCAGCCATATTTTCCTCCATAGCCTTTAAGGATTTTATCCTTTGTTAATTTTTTCACAAGTTTATTATAACTCTTTTTTTATGTTTTGTAAACAGTTTCATAAACATTTCACAAAGAATTTTTGCGATATTGTGAAATTACTCTCAAATACGTTATAGTATCAGCTTTTAACTAGATGATTGTGAAATAACAACAAAAAAATTTTTATTTCACAAACCTAACAAACATATGGAAAACGCTTTCTTGTTTATTGTAAAAAAACCTCCATGTCAGGAGGTCTTATTTTTGTTGAAAGATACCTTGTTTGAAGGTCCCTTCATAAACGACTTCTTGTTCTGTTGTTAGTTTCCCTTTTCCTTCAGCCTGACCATTTACAAAATCACCTTCGTAAGTCCAGCCTTCTTTAGATTGAAAAGTTCCTTTTCCATTGAAGGAACCATTGATGAAACCACCTGTATATTGGTCTCCATTTTGGAAGGTAATGGTTCCTTGGCCATTCATTTTACCACGGACAAGACTGCCCTCGTAAACAATTGTTCCATTATCAAGCTTTAGAACACCTTTTCCGGGAATATTTAGAAAAAAGACGAGTACAGCACAAAAAACAATGGCAACTACTGCTAGAGTCTCTAAAAGTGGACGAGTCAGATAGACACGATACTTTTCGTAAAAATTCTTAAGATTTTCCACCTTCACTCTCCTTTTCTAAACGTTCTATCCAAGTTTTGCAACCCTCTTGAACACGTCGATAGGTTTCCTCAAAATCTCCTGTATACCAAGGATCTGGAACACTTTCAGATGCAAATGAGTAAATCTTATGTTGCAAACCTGCTGGACACATCTGACGTAGGTCAGAAACATTTGATGCGTCCATTCCGATAATATAATCAAAGGATTCAAAATCTTCCTTACTAATCTGAAGCGATGTTTTGCCTTTTTCATAAGGAATCTCATACTGTTGAAAAATCCCTTGAGTTCCCTTATGAATCGGATTGCCATGTTCCCAAGAAGAAGTCGCTCGACTTTGGATTTCATAATTATCTGTCATTGATTTCATAACAAACTCAGCCATAGGACTACGACAAATATTTCCCAGACAGACAAAGACTAGTTTTTTCATCCCATTTCCTTTCTTTTATAGAAAAACGGGAGTTAGTAATCCCGTCTTATTTTTCAATTGCACCTTCGAGTGAAGCTGTTTCTTTCAGCGGTAATACTGTCTTAATAGCAGCTAGTTCAAAAGTCAAGTAAACTCCATCTACATCAAGAACAATCGTTCTCTTCTCAGTATCTACTTCATCGACTGTTCCGTAAAGTCCACCGATTGTAATCACTTCATAGCCTTTTTGTAGTTTGTTTAAACTTTCCATACGTTTTTGTGCTTGTTTCTTTTGAGAGCGTTGCATAAAGAACATCAAGCCTAACATCGCCACAAGCATGATTAAAAATGTATAATTTGGATTCATTGTTTTCTCCTTTGTATTTTACATAGGACTACTATATCAAATTTCAGCTACTTTTACAAGGTTGTACCTTGCTTTTCTAGTAAGAAAAACCAGAGCTTGCGCCCTGATTTTTAGGATTATTTCAAGTTTTGAACGACTTTTACAAGATTTTCAACAGTAAAGCCATATTCTGCCAATACTTTTGGTGCTGGAGCAGAAGCTCCAAAGGTATCAATACCAAGAACAGCACCATCTAGACCAACATATTTGTACCAATTTTGAGTTGCACCCATTTCGACTGCGACACGACGGCGGACTGCATTTGGTAGGATTTCTTCCTTATATGCTGCATCTTGTTTATCAAAGACATCTGTAGATGGCATGCTGACTACACGGACTTTTGCGCCTTGACTAGCCAATTCTTTGGCAGCTGATACAGCAAGATTGACCTCTGAACCTGTCGCAATCAAGATTGTATCAAAGTCTGCTGCAGTTTCATAGACAACATAGGCACCTTTTGCAACTTTATCAAAGTCTGTTCCTTCTTCAACAGTCAAGTTTTGACGTGTCAAGACAAGGGCAGTTGGTGTTTTTTCGCTTGTCACTGCAAGGTACCAAGCTGCTTGCGTTTCACGCGCATCTGCTGGACGGAAAACATTTAGATTTGGCATGGCACGAAGACCTGCTAAATGCTCAACTGGTTCGTGCGTTGGACCGTCTTCCCCAACCGCGATTGAATCGTGGGTAAAGACATAAGTCACAGGAAGTCCTTGTAAGGCTGACAAGCGAACAGCTGCCTTCACATAGTCAGAGAAGACAAAGAAAGTTCCACCGTATACACGAAGTCCACCGTGAAGGGCCATCCCGTTCAAGATCGTTCCCATGGCAAATTCACGAACACCAAACTGAATGTTACGGTTCAAGCGATTAGCATCATCTTGAAGTCCGTCAGTCTTGATATAAGTCATGTTTGAGTGAGCAAGGTCAGCTGATCCACCTAAGAAGGTTGGCAACTTAGCTGCCACAACATTCAAGGCATCTTGGCTTGAATTACGAGTTGCTTGAGAGAAGCCATTTTCTAAAGCTGGGAAGTCCGCTGGAGTCACTTCAACTGGATCACGTCCGTCGATGATGGCTTCTACTTCTGCAGCCAATTCTGGATGCGATTCTTTATAATCAGCAACCAATTTTGTCCAAGCTTGATAAGCTAATGCACCACGGTCTGCAACATGTTCTTTGAAATCAGCATATACTTGTTCTGGGATTTCAAATGGTTCGTAGTCCCAACCAAGGGCTTGACGAGTTGCTGCAGTTTCATCTGCGCCGAGAGGAGCACCGTGTACAGCATTAGTTCCTTGTTTGTTTGGAGAACCGTATCCAATAACAGTCTTCACTTCAATCAAAGATGGCTTACCTGAAGCTTTAGCCGTTTCGATAGCAGCATAGATGGCTTCCAAGTCTGTTCCATCTTCTACCAAGGCAGTATGCCAACCGTAGGCATTGTAACGGTCACGAACACTTTCTGTAAAGGAATCCTTTGTCTCTCCATCCAAGTTGATGTCATTTGAATCATAAAGAACAACTAACTTGTCTAGTTTTTGCAAGCCTGCATATGAAGCCGCCTCGCTTGAGACACCTTCCATCAAATCTCCGTCTCCACAGATAACATAAGTATAGTGGTCAAAGATATTGTAGCCTTCTCGGTTATATTTGGCTGCCAAGAAACGTTCTGCTTGGGCAAAACCAGTGGCAGTTGAAATCCCTTGACCTAGAGGACCTGTCGTAGCATCAATCCCTGCTGTATGGCCAAATTCTGGGTGACCAGGTGTTTTTGAACCCCATTGACGGAAGCTCTTGATCTCATCCATGCTGACATCTTCAAAACCAGAAAGATGAAGAAGGGCATAAAGAAGCATTGAACCATGACCAGCTGAAAGAATAAAACGGTCACGGTTAATCCAGTTTGGTTGAGCTGGATTGATACGAAGTTGTTTTGTAAAGAGGCTGTAAGCCATCGGAGCCGCTCCCATAACCACACCTGGGTGACCTGAGTTGGCTTTATTAATGGCGTCAATACCTAGGAAGCGAATTGCATTAACAGATAGATTTGACATAGAATTTCCTTTCTATTTGAGGTGATTACTAAATCACACATTCTATTTTACTATTATATGAAAAAATACATAGAATAGCAATTAAACAATTCGACGCTAGATAAGTCTCCTATTTTCTATTCTCTGGTCGCCTGATAGTAGGGAAGTAAGCGTTCATAAGCTTCTTCTAATTTTCCTAAAATCACTTCTAATGATTGATTTTCTATAAAAGAAACATCTGCCTTAACTAAAACTTTGCGAACTTCCTGACTTCTCAACTTCTCGCGTAAAGTACAACGGTTTTCTTCGTTCGCCTCCCACCGTTGACTTTGACCATCAGAATAGACTAGATAATAAACATCTTCAACAGTTGGAATTTCTAAAACTTTAGCCTGCTTGCCTAGAGTTTGCTCATCTTTCTTGCGCTCGATAAAACTAACTTCTAGTGAGACTCCAAAATCAGAAGAACTTCCGTACAAACGTAAGGCCATCATAGGTTCTGTCACTTGTCCGTCTCTCTGTAGATAAACCCAAAAATGTGGTCGCAAACGCTGTGCTTGGTTCATCCACTGGCTAGTCTGTTGGAGTTGCCATTCTGAATGGCTTGCTTGAAAGACTTTGGCCAGTTCTGTAAAAGCCTTTCGTGCCTCTTGACCTTTGTGGCGGAATGCCAGCATTTTTTCTCGCTCTTCTCCTGCTTTATCAGGATTACGGTACTGCAAACCAGCAAATTCTAGATAATTTCTTATTTCATTTAACATCCGTTTAATCTCCTTTAGCTAGCAAAAAATCAGGATGAACCTGATTTTGCTTTGCTTATTCTGCATCTACGACAACATAGCGATTTGGCTCGTCACCCTCAGAGTAACTCGTCACGCCATCCATGCGTGAAATAATGCGATGGATAATCTTGCGTTCGCTATTTGACATTGGATCTGTTTGTCGGCTGCGACCTTCTTCTAAAACACGAGTCGCCAATTTTTGCGCATAGGTCTGCAAGACTTCTGCACGGTGTTCAACATAATCATTGACATTAATAGTAATGTAGAAGGTTCTTGAATAGCGGTTATAAAGATAATTTTGAGCCAATAGCTGCAAGGCTTTCAATACTTTACCATGATAACCGATAATACGCCCTGGCTCATTTGTATCAATTTGCAAATTGATGCTACGACGGTTATAATCATTTGAAATCGTCGCTTCAACGTCCATGTCATCAATGATTGTTTGGACATAAGTCGTTACTTCCGTAGCTACTTGCTCAATATCAAAGCTTGGTTCCACCTTTAAGTCTAAATCTTCGATAAATTGACTAGAAGGTTCTTCTGTGTCGAAAACTGACTCAGAAGCAGAAACAGTTTCATCTGTGCTCTCTTCTAGTTGCAATTCATTTAGAATTGAAATATGACCAGTTTCTTCCAAAATAGTGCTAGCATGTTTTTCATTTTTCAATATTTCAGCCTTGACTTCATCAGAAACTCCTTGGCCTTCTTCTTCAATCTTTTTAATTGCTTCTACAACATGCCCCAAATCAACGGTCGCTTGACTGACTGTTTTAACTGGTTCATTTTTTTCATTGACTTCTTTAGGAACACCCTTTACAGCTTGTTGATTTGCTTTAATGACAGTTGTTTCACTAATAGCTTCAATATCAACCTGGGCTGGTTTTTTACCAAATAAACCAAGAAATCCATTTTTTTCACGAGAAATGACTTTGATGTGAGCCTTCATCCTTGGAATATTTAATTCTTCCAATCCTTTCTGGATTGCTTCTTCAACAGTTGAACCTGTAAATACTACCATTACTAGATTCCTCCTTATTATTTCGTTTTCTGAGCCTTTTTCTTGGCTTTTCTTTTTCTATTTTCCAAATCTTTCTGTGCCTGAGCTACCGCCTCTCGCTCTGCGATAATCTTGAATGGATTATTCAAGAAATAGGTTTGCAGGACTTGATAAGCATTGGACACTGTCCAGTATAGGGCGACTCCACCTGGCGCATAAACTGCAAAGATAAAAATCAAGACTGGAATCCCATACATCATCGCAGTCGTAGCGCCATTTCGCTCAGACAAGGCTTTATTGGATAACCAAGTACTTAAAAAGGTAAATACTGCCGCTAAAATCGGAAGAACAAGGGTTGTATCCACACCACCAAGGTTAATCCATAAGAAATGACCTGTCTTTAAAAAGTCAACTCTTGATAGAGCTTGGAATAAGGCCAAAATAACTGGCATCTGAATCAGAATAGGCCAAAGCGAATCTGACTGTCTGACACCCATTTCTTTAAAGACTTTACGCATTTCTTGCTCTAGCTTGGTTCTGCTTTCCATATCTCGACCTGGATATTGTTCTCTAAGCGCCTTAATGCGTGGCTGAGCTTCCTGCATTTTTCTAGAAGCCACCATTTGCACTTGGAAGACTGGCAAAAGCAGTGTACGAATCAAGACCGTAAAGAGAATAATCCCCACTCCGATACTGATATCAAACGATAAAAAGCGAATGATTTCCGCAAAGAAGTAAACAAATTTACTCCAAAAATCAGCCGATTCGGCTGTAATATCGCTAGTTGTCCCATTTGTTGCACAGGCTGTCATGATCAATAGAGACAGTCCTAGCAAACTAGTCAACTGTAATTTCTTTTTCACTCCCATTTCCTTCCTGGTAAATCTTTGATAATTTTAATACGTGGAGTAGATTTTTCTCCATCTCTGCGTATCCCAAGGTTTCAACCCCTTTTCGAGCAATGACAACAAAATCGACGTTTTCTTCCAGACTCCCTTTTACATTCTGGATAATATGTCTAATTCGTCGCTTGATTTGATTTCTAGTGACGGCATTCCCCAGTTTTTTGCTAACTGATAAACCTACTCGAAAATGTTTTTTCTGGTTTTCCAATTGGTAGACAACAAATTTGCGGTTAGCAAAACTTGTTCCCTCCTTGAAAATCGCCTTAAAATCTTTCTCTCTTTTTACACGAAAGTTTTTCTTCAAAACTCAACTCCATCTATTAAATTACTACTATTATACCATATTTTTCAAAAAAGCCAATCATAGCAAGGTTTTGGACATTTCCATCAGAAAAAGAAGCTGGAAAAATCTCTTTCCCAACTCCTTGTACTAAATATTTTTTCTAGTTTTACTTATTTTTCAATCGTTCAACGTCACGGGCAATGACCAATTCTTCATCTGTTGGGATAACTAAAACACGGATTTTTGCTTCTTCTGTTGAGATGTCTCCTGTTGTTCCAAAAACATTCTTTTCAGGATCAACATCACAACCAAACCAAGTAATACCTGAAATAACTTTCTCACGGAAATGAGCCGCATTCTCTCCAACACCCGCCGTAAAGATAATAGCATCAGCTCCGTTTAAGACTGCTAGATATTGACCAATGTATTTTTGGATACGGTCAACATACATTTCATACGCCAAAGTTGCATCATGATCCCCAGCTTCTACAGCTGCTTCGATATCTCTCATATCACTTGATTTAGCAGATACACCCAACAGCCCTGACTCACGATTGAGAACGCGACTGATATCCTCTGGCGTATTGAAATCCTCTGTATATTGCATTAAGTAAGGGATGATAGCAGGGTCAATATCTCCAGTACGAGTACCCATCATCACTCCAGCAAGCGGTGTGAATCCCATAGAAGTATCAACTGACTTACCATCGTTAATAGCTGTAATTGATCCCCCGTTTCCGATATGGCATGTAATCAACTTCAAGTCTTCCAAAGGTCGTCCCAAGAGTTTTGCTGCTTCTCCTGCTACAAACTGATGGCTTGTCCCGTGTGCACCGTATTTACGAACCTTATTTTCTGTATAATATTTAGTTGGTAGAGGATAGCGATAAGCCTTCTCTGGCATAGTTGTGTGGAATGAAGTATCAAAAACAACCACGCTAGTAATATCTGGAAGTAATTCTTTAAAAGCTCGAACACCTGCGGCATTGGCTGGGTTGTGGAGAGGAGCCAACAAACTTAACTCTTCAACTTTTTCTAAAACATCTCCCTCAACAACTGTCGATTCTTTAAAGTGTTCTCCACCCGCTACAACACGGTGACCAACACCTGTAATCTCATCATAAGCCTTGATAATGTCGAAACGAATCAAGTCATCCAATAAGATTTTAACAGCTTGTGTGTGATTTTCAATATCCAAAATTTGTTGTTCAGAACGACCATCAAATTTTACAGTTGAAATTGAATCTTTCAAACCGATACGTTCAATCAAGCCTTTCGCCAATACTTTTTCTTCTGGCATTAAGTATAATTGCCATTTCAAACTTGAACTTCCTGCATTGATTGAAATTGTTTTTGTCATAACATGATACCCCTTTTTAAGCGTTTTCATCTATTATAACAAAATCTATTTTATATTTCAGTACCTTGAGTCCATTTTTGAAAATTTTCTTTAAATTTCATTAAAACACTTGCATCTTGTAAACTAGCAAGTGGATAAATAAAAGGCTCCACTGATATTTCATTTTTCTTCTGTAGGATAAAAATAGTCTTAGATTGTTTAGCATTAGCAAAGAGATTTTCAGGTAAACTAATCATAGCAACCAGACTTGCCTCTTCTTTCAACCAGCCTTTCAACAAGTCACTTTGAGGGCTGGTCAACAAATCACTCGGAGCGAGAAAAATAGCATATCCATCTGACTTGAGGTACTTAAGTCCTTGTTCCATGAGCAAGTGATGGGCGTAAGTATGTTCTTGGCTAGAAGCAACTTGATGGCGCGACGCAACGGCATCATCAGGATAATAGCCGACAGGCAAGTCGCTGATAACCACATCGCTTTCTTTAAGCATTTGTGGACGAACTGCATCTCCTTGGACAAAGCCAGCCTGCAAACCAATTACATCTGCCATACTAGCCGCCAAATCAATCAGCAAATCATCCACTTCCATTCCCAAATAATCCACCTTTTTATCAAGCGAGGTCAAGAAAGTAGTGCCTAGAATTCCCATCCCAGAACCTATTTCGAGGATAGTGATTTCCCCCTCTTTAAACAACTCCTCCACAATAAACACCAAAAGTAAAGCAATAGCATCTGGCGTAAACTGGTGATTGGCCTGTAGGGGCTCTGTCTGCCCGGCCTTCATCAAGAGAAACTGGTAGGTCTTGAGCCATTCTTCTTTGCGAAGCGCTAAGCGTTTAAGGGCCTGATTGTTCTCCTTGACCTGCTCTAACTCAGTCTCACCATCCAGATAGATGCTGTTTTGCTCCACCAAGGCGTCATAAAAGTTAGTCGCCAAATCATTTTGGATGACTTGGACATTCTCTAGTAAATAGGTATAAGCTTGTTCAATTTTTTCAAAATCCATATTCCTATCTTATCAAATTTCCCTTCTTTTTTCCATCCTTATAGAAAAATCACTCCCTGACTAGGCGAGTGATTTTTGGGCTACTGTTAAAAAGAGTTCTGAGTAATTTCCTTGAAACAGGTCTTCAGCACTATAGAGAATCTGACTATGTACAGATGAAAAACAATGCTCAATTAGCTGTTTTTCCAGTTCAACCAATTCAAATCCATGATGATTAGCCTCTATCTTTGTAAAATCAGCAATGAGGAGTTGTCCACCTTCCCTCAAATGTTGATGAAACAGTGAGAGAGCCGCATCCAAATCAGGCATATGATGAAGAACACGACAAACAACAATGAGATCAAACTCTTTCTCCAAGGGTTTTTCCAGTAAATCTTGCTCCAAAAAGTGGATATTCTTGATGTCTTGCTGCTCCGCTTTCAAACGAGCTTGCTCCAGCATTTTCTCCGAAATATCCACCAATGTTACAGACTTGGCCTGCTTGGCTAGGGGCAAGGTTAACAGCCCCGTCCCTCCACCGAAATCCAAAATTTCTTTGTCTGATAGAAGATCAATCTGTTTCTCGACTGCTTGACAAACCAAGTTTGCAAGGAAGATATTTTTAGGTGAATCAAAAGTTTCTGCTTTGTGGTTAAAATCATGTTTCATGCTTTTAGTTTAACACAAAGTAGCTTGATTAGCTAGGAATTCTCTTTCTTTTCAAGCTTCTTTTCTGATTTTTTCTTCTCCACTTTTTCACTTGAATCGGTCGCTACCTCTTCCTTTTTATCTCTTTTCTCTTCTTTGATTTTGACTGAGGGAAATAGGAACTCATATTGACTCTTTTGTGTACGAACCCTTGTCACCAAGCTTATTTTCTTATTTTGATAACTCACCTGACCCAGATTAAAAGTCTGTTCCCCACTTTCTTGCTCAATCTTATCCTTGGTTCGCTTGGCCATAGCAAAAGCAACCAACTTTTCTTTATTTAAAGCATAGTCTTGATAGTGGGCGACTTGTCGGTTCAAGTAAAATTGTAACAAAAGACTAAAGATAGCAGCCACGGTGACTGCATAGAGGAGAACACCTGCCTTAACTTTTTTCTTTTTCCACACGATAGATGAACTCCCTTTCTAAGCCCTTTTGGAATTGAAAACGAAAACGAACCAATTGATTGTCCTCTGTAATCTGCGCAGATTTGAGGCCATAAACCATAGGCTGATAACCTCGTCCACTGGCATCAGTTTTTCGAAAATCATCCGATTTTGACTTACCTATCGCAATTTCCTTGCCATCCTGCTTCATATAGAGGCGATTGCCCTCCACTTTTTCGAATTGCGAACGCTCTAATTCTGCCTCCAGCTGGTCCACAAACAAGAGCCACTCCTTTTGCTCGCTTTGCTGCTGATAACGAACTTCTGAAATGAGGAGCTGACTCATGGCTTGAAAGAGAAGTAAACTCCCACTGATGACAATGAGGGCAATCAGGGATTCCAACAAAGTGAAAGCCTTGACCTTATGGCTCTTTGATCGCCAACAACTGTTCTGAACCATGGTAGACCTCCAATCCCTTTTCACTAGAAAATACCTGAATCTCAATTCCGTTTACGTTTACCTGATTTTGACCTGTCTGCAGTGCCATCCTAGCTACCCTCAAGACTTCTTCCTTTTGCAAGATTTTTGCTTCTTCTTGCCTATTTTTCTGAATTTGTCCCAAAAGAAGGGTCGCAATGCTGGCAAAGATAGCTAGAGCAACCACTGCTTCCAGTAAAATCACTGCCCTAATTTTTTGTTTCCTTAATGCGTTTAATTTTTCCATTTCCTAGATATAATTGATAGCGAATCGCTCCTTTGCTAGTCTGAAATTCAACCTTAGCCAGGGACGAATTGCCCCCAGCTCGGTCAAATATGATACTTTGTCCCGATGGTGCCTGAATTCCTTTAGGGACTGTCAATTTTTGACTGCCATTGCTAATCATCTGCCCATCTAAGTTTAGACTAGTCTTTTGCTGACTGGCTACACTGCGTTTTTGGGTTTCCCGATAGAGTTCTTCAAACTCCATAAAGAAAATCTGCTCCTCTACCGCCACAAAAGTGGACTGAACAGAACCAGACAATCCCAAGGCAAGGATACTCACAAGACCCAAAACCAAAAGACTTTCCAGCATGGTAAAGGCCTTAATCTGAAACACTTGGACTGGTACCTTGTTTAGCATGGTATTCTTTATAGGCTTTAGCCTGTTCTTTTGTGATTCGCCCATCTGCTTGTAACTTGCTTAGGCTAGCATCTTCATTTTTATCTAAGCTATAAAGTTCTGCCTGACTTTCCACCACCTTAACAACAGCAGCTTTTCCTTTGTCGTTGACTGCTTCTTTTTGCTTGGTCAGATTAGGTACAAAGAGCAAGAGAAGTACGCTGATGATGAGCAAGACCACCAACATCTCAAGTAGCGTATCTAAAACTCTTATATAAAGAATACAATAAAACCGCAGGCAATAGAATAGCTTGCGGTTTAGTGTAATCTATTTTGAAATTCTTTCTTTTTTTTTATTTTTCTTCTTTTGGTTTGTCAATTATAGTGATAAGCCCATCTGGTTCGGTTTTGAAAGCTGGATCTGTGTGAAGTTCACCGTTGGCTTTCAAATAGTACCAGCCATCACCAGATTTAATGAATTGCTTAGATAGCATGTAGCCATCTTTCTCTTCCATAAAATACCAGGTTTCACGGTATTTCACCCAACCAGTGGCCATGCGACCGTCTGATTTGAAGAAATACCATCGATGGTTTAGGAACATCCATCCTGTGACCATTGCCCCACGCTTATCAAGATAGAACCAGTCTTTACCATCGTTGAACCAACGGTTGATTAGGCAGTATCCACGTTCATCAAAGTAGAACCACTCATTATTGATTTTCTTCCAGCGTTTTGTCGGATAAGAGCCATCTGACTCCTCCCACCACCAGCCGGTTTCATTACGTTTCCAGCCAGCTTCAGATAGACCACCTTCGATGTCTTTCTTGAACTGCTCACGACTGATACCCCATTTTGCCAAGTAAGGGTATGGATCCACATGGTCAGAGTAGTTTCGAGGTTGGTTGTATGTACAATACTGATGTGTCTTGATGCCTGCAAGGCTATCAGAGTCAAGAGTTTTAGGGATTCCTGCCTCATCAGCAAGGTTGCGCAGTAGTTCAACATAGAGTTTGTAATCGCGCATAAACTCTTCTTTGGTTTCGTGACTTTCAATAAGTTCAACTTGTCCGTATCCTTCAACGTTCCAGCCACCACCTACGTCATAGGCTCCCATATCGGTGTACCATGTCTGCATCACGCGACCGTTACCGACCACATGCGAGAAAAATCCTGAATCAACAGGTCGTCGCATGTGGTAGTCTGCTTCATTTTGGGCAGTTGAATTTGGATTACCCGTTGAATGGGCGTGAATCTGACGATAGGGTTGTTCTCCAACTTGCGGTAAGTCAGTTCTTAGTCTACTTGTATCAATATCCATTTCTTAGTCCTCACTTGGCTCATGATAATCAAGAGCACGGTTGCTATCAGAAATCCCTGCTGTTGTCGGGTCATTAACAACGCCAAGCAGCACAAGAATATAGACAAATGTGTTTACACCGTCTTGCATATTTTTCGGAATCTCAAGGCCGAATTGTTGCGCCATCAAAAACACTGCTCCTAAAAGAGCTACTAGTGTCACTTTATTTTGCAAACGCAATTTCCAATTAATCATGTTTATTCTCCTTTTTTATTGTTTGTTTTGAATCAAGTTTTTAAGCTCTCTCACATCCTCGCCAAGCGATTTGACCTGCTCAGCTAAAACTAAGATAGCTTTGTTCTGTTCGTCGTGGTTATCAAGCCGTTTGTTGGCCGATTTCTTGAATTCATGCAGATTTTCGATGTCTTTCTCTAAAATCGTAAGACGATTTTCTTGCTTGGTAGCTTTATCTTTCATAGAAAAGTAAAGACCGATAACAGGAATTAGAGTGAGAAAAATCTGCACAATTAAACGCTCGTATTCTGGCATGCACACCTCCTACTCTTTATGTTCATCTGTTTCCATCTCTGCCAAAATGGCATCTTCAATCTTATAGCGCATTTCTCGTAACTCTTGCTCATGCTTACGCATACTGATACGATTTTTAGCGTATAAATCCGGATCATGCAGCGTTTCAGATGTTGTTGAAACAGCTTCATTGTCTGTGTTGACTACAGTAGTTTTGACCAATTTTTGTTGGTCGCCATCTTGTG